>NZ_JAMXRY010000018.1:0-88570 GCF_024124525.1 Halomonas sp. OfavH-34-E
TCGGTGAGGGTGTAGTCGATGACCGCCTTGCCTTCGAAGCCATCCGCAGGGGTAAAGGTGATCTCGCCATTGGACGCGAAGCTCACCGAACCCACACTGGCCCCGCCCTGCACGCTGGCCGCGGTCAAGGTGGCACCATCGGCACCCTGGGTGTCGCTGGTGCCGTCGTCATTATTCAGCACGTTGTAGCTGACCGGGGTGTCTTCGCCGGTGCTGGTGGTGTCGGCCACGGCCTCGGGCTTGGTATCGAGGATGTTGATGTCCAGACTGTCGGAACGGCTTTCACCGGCAGTGTCGGTGACCACTACCTCAAAGCGATCGACAACACTGTCATCGCCGGCCCTGTGATCCGCGCCTTGCGAGTTCTCGGTATAGCGATAATCAACGGCACCGTTGTCAAATCCGATGATTTCGAGCTTGCCCTGCTCGGTTTCTATCACCACCGGATTGTCGGCGGTAGCCTTTGTAATATCCGACCCGGCGATGGTCGCAGTGCCGATTCCTGCGCTGGCTGTCAGCAGCATCTCGCCTGAGACCGTCTCGCCACTGCCCTCCACTACGCTGTTGTCGCCGGCCGTGACGTCACCATCGCTGTCCTGGATCACCACATTGGGATCACCATCCGTGCTGCCGTCGATCAGCACGGTCAAGGTCGCAGTACTGATATCGCCATCGGCGTCCTTGACGGTGTAGCTGAAGGTCTCCATCAGATGCTCGCCATCATCAAGGGCCTGCACCGCCGCAATCACCGTATTGACGGAGTAGCTCCAGGTGCCGTCACCGTGATCGGTGAAGGTGCCATATCTTGCTGAAGTGTCGTCGAAACCTACGAAACTCAGTCCATCGGACCTGGCAAGGTCGTTATCCAGCAGGTCACCGGAAATCGGCGCACTGCTATCTTCGCCGACCCGGGCAGCGTCATCTTCAGCCAACGGCACGGTATCGAGGATATTGATGTCGAGGCTGTCACCGGCTTGCGACCCCCGGTTGTCGGTCACCACCACCTCGAAGCGATCAAACACGCTGTCGTCACCGGCAGAGTGGTCGGCTGGCTGACCGTCTTCGGTATAGACGTAGTCGATCGTCCCGGTATCAGGATCGAAGCCGGTGATCGCAAGGGTACCGTGCTGCCCATCGATCAGGACTGGCGTTGCGGCCGAAGCGCCCGATACATCGACGCCCGAGACAGCAACACGCGCCACACCGGCAGGAGCCGTCACTGTCACGCTGCCGGTGACAGATTGGCCACTTCCTTCAACGACGCTGTTGTCTCCGGCCGAAACGGAGCCCTCTCCCGCTTCGATCGGCGGTAGATCGGGCTCACCTTCCGCCAGGAAAACCTCTTCGTCGTCGGCGATGGGAGTCCCACCGCCCTCTACCGGCTCCAGCGACTCCACTGCTCCCGCCCCACCAAAGGAGTAGCTCTGGGGATCAACAGACTCGGAGATGCGCAACAGGCGCACGAAATCGAAGCCCTCTTCCGCGCCACCGCCACTTTCCCCCAGGCCAGGTGCCTCTATCGCCTCGAGCAGATCGGGTACCTCCGACTCGAGCAGACGCAACAGCTCCGTTACTTGCTGCTGGTCCAGAATCTCGACCGAGGAAGCGTCGCCCTGCCCCATATCCTCGGGCAACGAAACCTGCTGCGCATCGACCAGCGTGACACCGGGCCTGCCGTCCGCAAACTGCAGCGTCACGAGGGCGCCGTCCGCCGTGATGACGATATCGCCGACGTCCAGACGATCCCCTTCTTCCAGAGCGATGACGTCGCCATTCGGCCGTTTGACCCAGGCGTTTCCTTGCAATGAGCTGACAGTAGCGATGGTAACAGGCACGGGGACCTCGAATTTTTCGTAACGGAGCGTAAGACAATGGCTAGTAAACTGGTACGAATAATACTACTTACGTTACACGTCGTTACACACTGTACCAATGGCCAATAGTCGCTACGATCAAGTAATGCACCTTCCGAGATACTGCTTTCCTCCTAGTCACCATAGAAAGTCATGCTTTTTGCTGCCACTTTTGTACGTTTTATCGTCTGTTTCATGCTGATTTCGGAACAGCGTGGTGCGAAATTGGCCCTTGCCAGGAGCGCTGGCGACGAGAACACGCAGACTGGGGACGCCTGGAGCTGACAGCGCGAGACGCCTGGGAGAAACAAACAGAAACGCCCGACTGGCCAAGCCAGTCGGGCGTCGTCTTGTCGGTGAGACGTCAGTGAATGGGTAGCTAGCGCATCAAGCGTCGGTGGTCTGCGATACCCGACGATCAAGCAGGCTTCGCCAGCGCATCAACACCGGCGCATCGCTCAGGCTGACCTGGGACAGCAGGCGGCGAAACTCGCTTCGAACCGCATCGTCGTCGGGATCGACACACGTCAGCCAGACTTCCAGGGCCCCGAGCAATTGATGAAGGTTGCCGTCCCGCTCCGCCTGGGTGCGCGCCTGCTCGGCGAGGGTCCGTACCGCTTCGGCGTCGCGACCCAGGCGGTGGCGCACCAGCGCCAATTGGGTGGCAAGCTCCGGGACAAACAGCGTCGTACGCTCTCGGGCCATCAGCAGACACTGATCCAGATAGTCTTCGGCCTGCTCCAGCTCTCCCATGGCAAGACAGGCGTCCACGTACCACAGGTTCGGACGCTGACTCGGGTCCCGGCCGGTCACTTCCGCCAGTTCCTCGTGGGCCGCCTGAAGCTGCTGCAGGCCTTCACGACTCCCCGCCAACGCCTGCTGCCATCCCAGTACCGCACGGGAGGCGACCTGCCATAGGTGCAGATCGGAACTGCCGGTGAGCTCATACGCTCGCTGGGCCCGATTGGCCGCCTCGTGGACATGCCCAAGCTGGCGGTACAACGCAGAGGCGTACATCAGCGCCATCGCCAGACTGCCGGGATGATGGATCTCTTCCGCCAGGCGGATGGCCGATTCCACATGGCGTTCCGCCCGCTGGTAGTCGCCACGCAGACACAGCGCCCATCCCTGGAAGCAGGCAGCCGCCACCTGCGGGTGGTCAGAGAACGGCAACCACTCGATCATCATCGGCTTGTTCAGCGGATCCAGCTCTTCCAGATGGTCATAGGCCTGGCGAATTCTGCCAGCCCAGTACTCACAGCTTGCCCCGGCGTAGTCGGCCAGGCGCTGGTAGCGCGGGTCCTCAAGGCGCAAGGCGAGATCGTTCAGCCGCGAGGCCAGCAGAAAGGCGTCGGCGTGGGCGTTGCGCTGACTGCAGCCAACCCATAGTCCCCACTTGACCAGGAACGCCTGCTCGAGATCGTCCTCATCCTCGAGGTCGGTGGTGCACTCAGCCAGCAGCTCGCGTGCCTTGACGAAGCTCTCGTGGGCGGTAGGCGAACCATGCCCCTCCAGGGCGAAAGCGGCCTGACCACGCACCGTCAGCAGGCTGATTTCACGCTCTGCCTGGGGCTCGACCTGGCGCAGACTGGCGAGGCCGGCGTCGGCCATCTTCAGCGCCGTGCGATTGGCACTGACCTTGAGCGCCTCCCGGGCGGCAAGCTCGAAGTAGCGCGCGCCTCGAGCGTAGTGACCGCTGCGCCGCAGGTGCATGGCGAAGTCACCGGGATGACGACTGATCCACACCGGGAAACGCTCTTCAATCAACTGAACCACGCGGCGATGCATGTCGACCCGCACGTCACGCGGACAGGAAAGATAGGCTGCCTCATGCAGCAGCTGGTGAGTGAACTGAAATTCTCGCGCCCCCACGTCACCATCGGACGGCTCGATGATCTCGAGTCGACGCATTTCTTCCAGCGCCCGGCTCAGCCGTTCCGGCTCCCAACCACTGCACTCGGCCAGAAAGTCGAAGCGGAAGTGGCGACCCAGCACCGCCGCGATGTGCGCCACTTCGCGATCGCCATCCAGTTGATCGATGCGACTGGTCAACAGGCCAAGCAGGCCGTGGGGCAGTTCGTCGAGCTGGACGCTACGCCCTTCCCGCCGGTCCATGTCGAGACGACGACAGATCTCCTGCAGGTAGAGCGGGACGCCATCGCAGCGCTCGATGATCTGGCCTCGCAGGCGCGGCGACAGATGCAGCCGATAGCGACGAGCCAGCTGGGTCAACAGCCGCGACGACTGCATGGCGTCGAGCCTGCCAAGCGCAATCTGCTGATCCCAGTGCAGTCGGGTGGGCAAGGATTCACGACCATGATGGCTGGCGATCAACAACAGCGGACAGTTGATCGGCAGCCGCGCTTGGAGGCCGGCCAGCACCTTGAACGATGGCTCGTCGACCCACTGCAGGTCGTCGATCATCAGTACCAGCGGACGTTCCTGTGACAGCTCATGGATCAGCCCATGCAGAAGCGCCACCACCGCTTCCACCGCCTCGCTGCTCTGCGCCAGCAGCGAGACTTCGTGAGGTTCGCGAATACCCATGGCCTCTTCAAGCCAACGAATATCGTCGTCATCCAGCTCGCTTAGCCCCAGGCGCTCGACCAACGCGGCCAGGCCCTCGCTGTCGATCTCGCCCCCCAGATGCCAGCGCACCAGGTGGCGCGCCACACCATAGGATTCCTGCACCGACATGCGGGTGTTGGGCTGCCAGCAGATGGTGGCGTCGCGACTCTGCTCAAGGTGACGAAACCCCACCAGCAGTGCCGACTTGCCAAGCCCCGATGGCCCCTTCACCAGCACGCTCTGACGCAGACCGATACCGGCCCGCGCCAGGGCGTCGCGCAGCATGCGCAGCGCGTTCTCACGCCCCACCAGGCTTGGTGGCGTCGCGTCACGGCCGCCCTCATTGGTGCCCAGCACCAGGGCACGCAGGCGGACTCGGCCGTCGCTTGCCACCAACCGGGAAAACAACCTCGGTTGCAGGTCCAGCGCCGGCGGCATGTGCTGGCTGGCCTCCTGAGAAATAACGAGTTCGCTGCCCTCGGCGGCGCTCATCAGGTCGAGTGCCCGCTGGGTCACCTGACCCAGCGGGTCCACCAGGTGGCGCGACGGCAGATAGACCACCTGGCCGCTGTTCAGGCCCGCCGCCAGGGTCATGCGGGGCAGGCTCCCTTCACCGGTCCAGTGTCGCTGCGACTCTTCCGCCAACAGACGTCGACAGTGTTCGTACAGGGCCACCAGTTCGGCCAGCTGATGCGCCGGCCCATGGGTACCGAAACAGGCAAGCCCCAGCCCGCCCGTGGCACCGGGCAACCAGAAGCCACCCAGATGGTGGCACTGCTTCTCGAGCCAGCGCATCAGTTCGATCTGCAATGCCAGACAGGCCCGCGTCTCGGCCCGGCTACCCATGTCGCCGTCCAGTGTCAGGCGAATCGCCATGACCGACAGCTGTCGGTGCTCGACCTCTTCTTCACCGAGCGGCGGACTGTCCATCGCCAGGGTCCGCGAGAAGGCGCCCTTGGGCGACAAGGACGGGTTTTCGGGCTGTCCGTCGGACCAGTAACAAGCCAACTGCAGGAAACTGGGGTCTGGCTGTTGCCCGGACAGCGCCAGCAACTGCAAAAAGGCGTTGTACTGCTCATGCGCCGCCGCCATCTGGCCTTGCTCGGCCAGTTGGCGCACCAGCTTTTCATGAAAGGGAGCGTAGCCGGAAAATCGGCTGACCAGCTCCTGCAACAGCGCATCGGGGATACTGCCCTCCTGGTCGAGCACGTCCTCGGCGAAGCGAATGACCCGCTGGCGCCACTCGTTGCGCACCTGAATCAGCCAACGCTGGAAATCGGGACAGGCCGGCAGCTGCAGCTCCTCCACCAGGTCGCCTCGATACAACCCCAGCAATTCTTCCAGGGTGTCGATGTCACGACTACCCTCCAGCAGCCGCTGCAGGTCATGAACATCGAACCCCCATTGCGCCGGCAGTTGAAAGGCGATGGTCTGGCGCGACACCGTCAACACCTTGTCGGCCTCATCCCCCAGCGACTGGCGCAGACAGTGAAGGGCATGTCTCAGGTTGGTGCGACCGGAGGACAACCCCTGGTCGGGCCACAGCAGTTCGGCCAGGGTCGCGCGGTTGACCGGCTGCTGATGCAGCAGCAGGTAGACCAGCAGCGCCTTGACCTTGTCGTAGCTGAATTGAACGAGGACATCGTCTCCCAGGTTGAGGGAAAAGTGCCCAAAGAGTGCCAGGTGGTCCTGGTCCGTTATCTGGGAAGCATCGTGTTGGGCGTCCCGCATGATGGTGTCCCTGCGTGGCGGTGCTATCGGCCTCAGGCCGGCACACCGCTGTGAAATCGAAAGGCGACGTCCGGGGTCGTCACAAGTTGCTCTTCGCGGGCCTTGAAGACCGCAATGCGCGCTTCTATCGGCGCGTCTGAAAGCTGGCTCGCCAGTGTGATGTAGTCCTCGAAGTGGCGTCCTTCCGACTTAACCAGACCTCGGTAGAACTTGGCAAGTTCGTCGTCGAGATGTGGAATAAGTCGCGCAAAGCGTTCACAACTGCGCGCCTCGATCAAGGCACCGACGATCAGCACATCCACCAGACGCTCCGGCTCATCGCGCCTGACCAGTTCCCTCAGTCCTTCAGCATAGCGCGATGCGCTGAGATGGCGGTACTCAATCCCCCTGGCGCGCATGATTTTCACGACCTGCTCGAAGTGCAGAAGTTCTTCACGGGCCAATTGCGACATCTTGGTCAGCAGGTCGACGTGATCCACGTAGCGATACATCAGACTCATGGCCGTGGACGCCGCTTTCTTCTCGCACTGGGCGTGATCGATCAACAACAGGGTTTCATTGTCCAGCGCCCACTCGACCCATGCATTCGGCGTCGCACACGGCAGGAAATCGAGAAGCTCCTCAGGCAGCGAGGTGTCGTGGTCGGGGCTGATGGTGACATTCATGAAAGCGGTTTCCATTGCTGGGCCCCATCGGGCCCGGACTCGAGATGAAGTGTCCGACGTTGTTCGGCGGCCTGCTGAAGGGCCTGGCTGATGGCGGCGTACAACTGCTGAGGCTGGTCCGGCACACCTGGGCGCAGCACGATACCGTAGGCTGCCAGGTCGCCGATACGATCACGCCCCACCCTCAGCAGCTCTATCACACGCGACGCCGCCGGCTGGGACGAACGAAAACGCACGCGATGGCGTCGCATCTGGCGCTCCAGCAGGTCTTCGTCGATCACCTCGACGAAATTCGCGGCCACCTCGATACGCAGAGCGTCCAGTTCTCCGATCCGCCTCTCACGCTCCTCACCATCCAGCGAGAACCAGCGCAGAATTTCCTGATCATGGCGCTGACAGCCGCGGCAGACGTTATCGCCCACCGTGGTCGAACACAGCCCGACGCAGGGCGACACCACAACTTGGGTCATCGTCGGACACCTCATCGTGCTAAAAATTGAATCGGCACATGGTAACGCCTGCCTCGAGCGGACACACCCCTACCCCAGTCGAATAGGCACGAACCGGCCTCGGCGACCAAAGTTCAAAGCCCGTCATGACGGGCTCTCTTAACATTGTCGACAGTTTATTCTAGAATCCCGGCCACCGTTGACAGCGTGTCCCTCACGTTCGAGCGAGACGCGTTCGAGCGTGACCACCACAAACCAATGAGGGCCCCCACGTGCTTGAAGCCTATCGCCAACATGTCGAAGAGCGTGCCCAGGAAGGCATTCCCCCCAAGCCGCTGAACGCCGAACAGGTCGCCGAACTGGTCGAACTGCTCAAGGCGCCGCCCGCCGGAGAAGAAGAGACTGTCCTCGATCTGCTGACCAACCGCGTTCCGCCCGGGGTGGACGAGGCCGCCTACGTCAAGGCCGGTTTCCTGACCGCCCTGGCCAAGGGCGAAGCCGAATCTCCGCTCATCGACAAGGTGCATGCCGTCAAGCTGCTGGGCACCATGCAGGGTGGTTACAACATCGCGACCCTGGTCGAACTGCTCGATGATGCCGAGCTTGCCAAGGAAGCCGGCGAGCAGCTCAAGCACACCCTGCTGATGTTCGACGCCTTCCACGACGTCGCCGACCGCGCCAAGGCCGGCAACGAGGTGGCCAAGGACGTGATGCAGTCCTGGGCCGACGCCGAATGGTTCCTGTCCAAGCCGGCACTGGCCGACAAGATCACCCTGACCGTGTTCAAGGTGCCCGGCGAGACCAACACCGACGACCTGTCCCCGGCCCCCGACGCCTGGTCACGTCCGGATATTCCGCTGCATGCCAACGCCATGCTCAAGAACGAGCGTGACGGCATCGAGCCCGAGGTCCCCGGCACCAAGGGCCCCATGGCGCAGATCGAAGCGGTCAAGGCCAAGGGCTTCCCGGTCGCCTACGTCGGCGATGTCGTGGGTACCGGTTCCTCGCGCAAGTCCGCCACCAACTCGGTGCTGTGGTTCTTCGGCGACGACATCCCCAACGTGCCCAACAAGCGTGCCGGTGGCTTCTGCTTCGGCGGCAAGATCGCCCCGATCTTCTTCAACACCATGGAAGACGCCGGCGCCCTGCCGGTCGAGATGGATGTGTCGAAGATGGAAATGGGCGACGTCATCGACGTCTACCCTTATGAAGGCAAGGTCTGCCGTCACGACACCGACGAAGTGATCTCCACCTTCGAGCTGAAGACTCAGGTCATCCTCGACGAAGTCCGCGCAGGCGGTCGTATCCCGCTGATCATCGGTCGCGGTCTCACCGACAACGCCCGCAAGACGCTGGGTCTGGAGCAGTCCGACGTCTTCCGTCTGCCCGAGCAGCCCAAGGACACCGGCAAGGGCTTCACCCTGGCCCAGAAGATGGTCGGCAAGGCCTGCGGCCTGGAAGGCGTGCGTCCCGGCATGTACTGCGAGCCGAAGATGACCACCGTCGGCTCTCAGGACACCACCGGTCCGATGACCCGTGACGAGCTCAAGGACCTGGCCTGCCTGGGCTTCCAGGCGGATCTGGTGATGCAGTCGTTCTGCCACACCAGTGCCTACCCGAAGCCGGTGGACGTGGAAACCCACCACACCCTGCCGGACTTCATCATGAACCGTGGCGGCGTATCGCTGCGCCCGGGCGACGGCATCATCCACTCCTGGCTGAACCGCATGCTGCTGCCGGACACCGTCGGCACCGGCGGTGACTCCCACACGCGTTTCCCGATGGGCATCTCCTTCCCGGCGGGCTCTGGCCTGGTGGCCTTCGCCGCTGCCACCGGTGTCATGCCGCTGGACATGCCGGAGTCCATCCTGGTGCGCTTCAAGGGCAAGCGTCAGCCTGGTGTCACCCTGCGTGACCTGGTCCATGCCATTCCCTACTACGCCATCCAGAAGGGGCTTCTGACCGTCGAGAAGTCCGGCAAGAAGAACGCCTTCTCTGGCCGCGTGCTGGAGATCGAGGGCCTCGAGGATCTTACCGTCGAGCAGGCCTTCGAGCTGTCCGATGCCAGTGCCGAGCGCTCCGCGGCGGGCTGCACCATCACCCTGTCCGAAGACTCTGTCTCCGAGTACCTGAAGTCGAACATCACCCTGCTCAAGTGGATGATCGCCAATGGCTACGGTGACAAGCGCACCATCGAGCGTCGCATCCTGGCCATGGAAGAGTGGCTGGCCGACCCCAGCCTGATGCGCGCCGACGCCGACGCCGAGTATGCCGAGGTCATCGAGATCGACCTGGAGCAGCTCAAGGAGCCGGTGCTGTGTGCCCCCAACGATCCGGACGACGCCCGTCTGCTGTCCGAGGTGGCAGGTCAGAGCATCGACGAGGTGTTCATCGGTTCGTGCATGACCAACATCGGCCACTTCCGTGCCGCCGGCAAGCTGCTCGAGAAGCAGCCCGCCGGCAGCCTGAAGACCAAGCTGTGGCTCGCCCCGCCGACCAAGATGGACCAGCACCAGCTGACCGAGGAAGGCTACTACGGCATCTACGGCCGCGCCGGCGCGCGCATGGAAATGCCGGGTTGCTCGCTGTGCATGGGTAACCAGGCCCGCGTCGCCGCCAAGAGCACGGTGGTGTCCACCTCCACCCGTAACTTCCCCAACCGTCTGGGTGATGGCGCCGACGTCTTCCTGGCCTCCGCCGAACTGGCCGCCGTGGCCGCCGTGGAAGGTCGCCTGCCGAGCGTCGATGAGTACCGCCGCTACATGGGCGAGTTCGACGCCATGGCCGGCGAGATCTATCGCTACATGAACTTCCACGAAATCGAGGAGTACCAGAAGGCCGCCTCGAACGTGATTCCGGTGGCTCAGGAAGCCTGAATCATCTGACGGTCAACGGCTCGAGTCTGTCGCCAGACCGACTCGAGCCTTGAATCACAAGGAAGCGCCCCGGGGAGCGAGTTGCGTTCAACTCCCCGGGGCGCTTTTTCATGCCTTGCCAGCAAAGGCCGTGTCACTGGGCGGGCGGCTGACCGCCCACCCCACCTTCCCTCGCCTGCTTTACTCGCCTGCTTTACTCGACCCTCAACTGACCATCGTCGAGCAGGTTCTGCAGGAAGGCGTCACCGTCTGCGCCCATCTGCACGCCCTGAAGCACAACGACCTGATCGGCGTTGCCACCTCCAGCCGCCAGGTTGCCTTCGCTGCTGATGGACAACAGGGTATCGTCCCCGTCCTGACTGGCCTGAAGGTAGTCCGCCAGATTGTCCTCGTCGGCGCCCTGAAGAAGATCGGCAAGATCGAGCCGGTCGGCCTCGGCCTCAACGCCATACTCACCGACGGTGAAGTCGGCCACGGTGTCCTGCGCCGGTGCCGTTGTGCTGCCCGCGTCACCAAACTCCCAGGCGAAGACATCGGCCCCGGCACCGCCGACCAACAGATCATCATCGACACCGCCGATCAGCAGGTCGCCGCCGCCGCCACCGTTCAGGATGTCTTCACCGGCACCGCCGGACAGGCTGTCGTTGCCACCGTCAGACCGATCCGCGATAGCCAGGGTCTCGACGTTGTCCCTGACGTAGTCGATGATCTGCTGATCCGTCGGCTCCGCCCCACCATTCACGCTCCACCTCAGGAACTCGACAAGGCCGAGATAGCCCAAGCCATCGTGTTCTCCCGCCTGGAAACTCTCGCCACTGTCGCCATCCACCCAGGACAGTCCATCGCTGTTGACGGTATCGCCGAACAGGACATCGTCTCCCTCGTTGCCTGCCAGGACATCATCGCCCAGCGCGGCCAACTCGGCCTGGCTGCCTCCGCCAAACAGGGCCGCTTCCAGTTCTTCGGCGGTATTGACCACCTCCACCTGCCCGGTCTCGAGAATGTCTCCATCGTCGAGCAGGCGCTGCTCCAGTCGGATCTGATCGATATCGAGACTGTCGTTGGTGCGGTTGCCGCTGTCGACCAGGAACCGGAGACGATACTCCCCCGTCTCGAGAAAGCCGGTATCGACCGTCGTCCAGTTCGGGGCGTAGGTCAGTGAACTGCTGGCGTACTCCTGCCATTGGCCACCTTCGCGCACCTCGACCACATAACCCATCGAATCGTTCGACTGACTGAACACACTGGTGCTGTAGCGAAACAGCAGCGAGGTGTACAGCTGGTCATCGGGATCGTCATCGACGAAGAAAGAGGTACTGACCACTTCCGCCGCCTGGTCGTCATTGGCGTTGTCCCTGATCCGCAACTTGCCCCCGAACTGGGCCGCCACCGTGTTGGCGTCGGAGACCTTGGTCCAGGTCTCTACCCTCAGCGCGTCCGTCGAACCGCGCGTGAAATTGGCAAGCCTGACACCATCGACCACGGTGCCCTGGTAAGACAGCGCCCCGGTGCCCGACACATCCGTATTGTCGAAAAACTCGAGAACATCTTCCCTGGTCGCGTCACCGATGCCGACCGCTCGCACGCTACTGAGCGCGGCCAGCTCGGTATAGGCGTCGGCGGCCTCCTTGATGGCGGTGGCGTCGATCGCTGTGGCGCTCACCGTGCGTCCGGCATCATCCGTGTAGTGTGTGGGCCCACCATCGGTCAGGATGAAGCTCAGGTCCTCGAAATCGGCGAATTGGGGATCGGCGTCCTGCGCCGCCAGCCACCCAGATGCAGTGCGAATGCCGGCTTCCAGATTGGTGCCGCCCTCCGCCCTGAAACCGTCGATGAAGCTCACCACCTTGGCGATATCGTCAGCGCTGCTGAGGTCGATGACGATATGATCGACGGCATTGGTGCCGAAATCGACGATCTGCAGATTGATCTGGCCGTCATGGGCCACCAGGTCGGTCAACAGGTTCTTGAGCGCCGCCTGAACCAGCTCGAGTCGACTCAGGCCTGGTGTCCCCGACGGCACCACCATGCTGCCGGTGGTATCGACAATCAGCGAAATATTGTAGTTGGTGGCCGGCGTCAGCACCGCCTCCAGGCCACCTCGATCACCGATCAGCACGTCGCCGCCGGCCCCTGTCGCTTCGTTATCGTCGTCGTTGTCCCCCACCACCAGTTCGTCCGCAGGACCTTCGACGCTGACCGTCGCTTCGGCCTCGGCGCTATCCCCATCGTTGTCGGTCAGGGTGTAATCGATCACCGCCTGCCCGCCAAAGGTCGGGTTGGGGACGAAGGTCAGCGATCCGTCGGTGTTCACGCTTACCGTACCGACGCTGTCTCCTCCACGCACCGCAGCCGCCGTCACGCTTGCCCCATCGGCACCCACTTGATCGTTGTCGAGCACCTCGATGACCACCGGCGCGCCGCCGCTCGCGCTTGCCGCGTCGTCCGCCGCCAGCGGCGAATCGTCGTCGACCACGACATTCAAGCTGCCCTGGGCTTCGTCGCCGTCACTATCGCTGACGACGTAGTTCAGGGTCAGATCAATGTCATCCTCGAAGCCAGGGTCGCTGTGGTCCAGCGGACCGGCCAGGGTGACCTGATAGGCACCCGTGAGCAGATTGGTCAGTACCGCCGTCAAGACGACGCTGCCGCCTGCGCTACCCACCAACTGGCGACCATCGCCGCTGAGCGAGAACATGACCGGCATGCCCCCGGAGGTCAGCCCACTCGGACTCGGGGCCAACCAGCGGAAGTCGCCGGCGCCGTCCGTGCCGGCATCGTAGCCAAGCACTCCGGCCACCTGAGTCGCTTCACCCGCGACATCGTCGATACCCCCCGCGATACCTCCCGCCAGGCCATCCTCATCGACCACTGCCACGGGCACGTCATCACCACTCGGCGTCGTCGGGGTACCGTCGGCGTCCACGATGATTGTCCACTCGGCAAAGCGAGGGTCGCCATCGCCGTCGGTCAGGGTGTAACGCACGGTGGCCACACCACTCTGGCCGGGGTCGGGGGTAAAGGTCAGGGTGCCGTCCTGGTTGAGCACTACCGAGCCGGTAACCTCGCTGTCTCCCACCACATTGGCGGCTGTCACGCGGCCACCGTCGGCGCCGACGGCATCATTGGCCAGCACGTCCAGGGTCACCGCAGCACCATTGTCGGATACCGAGCTGTCATCCTCGGTCTCTGCGGTGTCGTCATCGATGAGCAGCTCGAGCTGCCCCTGAGCGGTGTCACCGTCGGCGTCGGTGACCGTGTAGGACAGACCAAGGAAGATATTGTCCTCGCTGAACGGCCGCAGATGATCGATGGGTCGATGCAGAACGGCGCGAGCCACGTCCGAGCCGTCTTCCAGACTCACCGTAATGACACTCTCGCCTGCCTCGTTGCGGCCGATCAGGCCACGCCCCCCATCGACCACCTCAAAGCTCACCTCGCTACCCTGGGAGGTGAGGCCATCGAGATCACTGCGAGGATTGTCGTCGGTAGGGCTCTGGGGGCCTGCGGTCAGCGCGATGTCCGCACTCCAGGCGAAGCCGCCTCCCGCCGCCGGTCCATCGGCACCAAAGTCAATCTGGAGGTCCCTCACGGCGCTGATCGGCTCACCGACCACGTCGCCATTGCCGCCGGCATTACCCCCTGGCAATCCATCCTCATCGAGCACGATGCGATGCACATCACTGGTCACCGGCTTGCCATCGGTGTCCTCGACCTTGACGGTCCAGTGGCCGACCATCGGGTCTCCGTCGCAGTCCAGCACCTTGTACTTGATGCGGGCGGTGCCGCTGAAATCATCAGCGGGGGTGAAGGTCAGCGTCTGGTCGTCATTGATCACCACCTGCCCCTGGCCCGATACCACTTCGGCACTGACCAGGTGCCCCAGATCTGCGCCCGGGCTGTCATTGGCCAGCACATCCGCGTTCACCGACTCGCCGGACCCGGCGCTGGAATAGTCGTCGACGACCACTGGGGTGTCGTCGTCGACGGTGACCGCCAGATAGCCCTTGGCCTCGCTGCCATCGGCATCCTTCACCACGTAGCCGAAAGACAGATCGATGTCGTCCTCGGTGCCGGTGGCGAAGTGATCCAGCGGGCGCAGCAGGGACACCGTTACCAGATCCGAGTCATCTGCGCGCACCACCGTGAACACGGCTTCGCCGCTCACCTCGTCACGGCCGGTCAGGCTGAGGCCGTCGGCCGACACCTCGTAGACGACGGCGCTGCCCTGGCTCTGCAGATTGGTCGGCAGGCCGTCCGTGGTCCAGTAGAAGGCCCCGCTGGCGGCAGGTCCATCGGCACCAAAGTCATAGCCAAGCCGCGCGCTGGCGCTGGTGGCCTCACCGGCCACGTCCTCAGGGCCTCCGGGGTTGCCCCCAGCCAGGCCGTCCTCGTCGACCACCACCGAAGGAGACCGGGTGTAGGGGTCATCATCGCTCGTTGGCGTTGTGGGGACATTGGCGTCGGTGATCTCTACCGTGACCTTCGCCCGTCCGCGGTCCCCATCGTTATCGATGGGCCTGAGGGTGAACTCGAGCTCCGGATGGGTGGTCTGGTCGAGCCCGTCCCTGGCCTCGAACTCCCAGCTACCGTCGGAGTTCACGATCAGGGTGCCCACCGACAACTCGATGGGTGTGTCCAGACGGTAGAAGCCGATCTCCTCCGACACGTAGACGCGCATTTCACGCAGACCATCGGCGCCAGCATTGACCGACCAGGTACCGCGCGCCACCTCCCCTTCGGCCACCGAGCTCGGTGCCGTGGCGGTGGCATCGGGCACGTCATCCTTGACGAAAATCCGCAGATTGTCGGTCTGCACCCCTTGGCTTCCGCCGTTCACTTCCACCTTGAACGGATCGTTGATGCCCTCGTCGCCGCGCCCCTGGGAACGGTGATCGTCAGAGTTGTCGGTCAACTGGTAGTCCCAGCGATAGTTGCCCTGGGCGTCCACCGCCACCGTCAGGGTGCCAAAGTCACCGCTGAGGCTGCCGCCACCGGTCAGGTCGACACCGTTGACGACAAAGCCCTCGATCTGTCCTCCGGGCGGCCGCTCATAGACGCCCCCTACCGAGGTCGCAACGGATCCCGCCCGGGTGCCGTCATCCAGCCCCGCCTCATCCACCCTGAAATCACTGCTCTGGTTCGCCATGACGCCATCCCCTGTGTCGATGCCAAGAAGGAAAGACGCCGGGTCCGCGGCGTGCACGATCAACGCACGACTGGAGCTTGGCCGAGTGACGCCTTTCACCTGGCCAAAGATATGCGGACGGCTGGCATTGCGACGGCCGAACTTGGTCATCGCCGATGGCTTATGCGGAAATCGGCAATGACCTCAAGATCCCCTTATCCGCAACGGATCTTTGGATTCAAGTGGAGAGTCTGGCGACACCGCTCTCGCGCTGGCGTCTCCGGCTTCCCCCGCGGCTTGCAGCGCTGCATAGTACCGGCCTTGCACGACCGACCCTCGGCCCGGCCCGCTATCGATTCGCCAGCACCACGAAAGATCAGCGCCGGTCTGATGCCGGAATCATGAGAGCAACTCACCACCAACGAATGGAGGCCAACGACATGCACTCGCACTCGGGTGCCAGGCAAGTCATCGTACCTTCAGTGGAAAAAGGATCAGGCGGATTGCCAGGGCGCTTCGCCAAGGCATCGATCACATCTCTGGGCTGAACGTGGACAAGCCGGTGAAACGACGCCACTTTTCAACGACCGATATGACGACTCGCGCACAATTCATCAGAGATCGCCGAAATCCATTCCCACGCTCGACCTCCTCAGCCCGTCATCCCCCGGGGGCTGGATAACATCGACACCTGTGGCATCATGCCAGGACTAGCCACGGAGACGCTCCAATGACCCAGATTGTCACGCCCGATATCTGCGACGCCTACCCCGAGGTGGCGGTGTGCGACCCGATCTTCGTCAACTACGGGGGCCAGGAGGCCTTCTTCGGCCCGGTGAAAACGGTCAAGTGCTTCGAAGACAACTCGCTGGTCAAGCAGGCGGTCGCCGAACCAGGAGACGGCGCAGTGCTGGTGGTGGACGCAGGCGGGTCAACCCGCTGCGCCATGCTCGGCGACATGCTCGCGGAACAGGCGGCCGGCAATGGCTGGGCCGGGGTGATCATGTATGGCTGCGTGCGCGACGTGGACATCCTGGCGGAGACCGACCTGGGCATCCAGGCCCTCGGCGCCCACCCACGCAAGAGCGAGAAGCGCGGCGAAGGCCAGCGTGATGTTCCCGTCGCCTTCGCCGGTGTCGACTTCGCACCGGGCCAATGGGTCTACGCCGACAACAACGGCATTCTGGTCGCCGAGTCCCGCCTCGAACTCGATTGACGGGCCATCGCTCTTCCTTGGTCCACCGACCGTCGGGGGTCCTGTGACCCCCACCACTGACGCCATCGCTCACTCGGTGGGTCCTCGGCGCGCAGCGCCCCCTGCTCCTGCTACCCACGTCCAACGGCACACTTTAGACTCATGACGCTTGCCAGGGATGTCTACACCAGCCTGCATGACCACCTGCGTCCGCTGCTGGCCTACCATCTACTGTTCACGCTGTTCGCCTCGGCTGCATTGCTGCCGGCCATGGGCTGGCTGCTGGCCGGCTGGCTTTCCCGGGTTGGCCGCCCCCTGGTCACCACGGTGGATGCGGTCGAACTGCTGCTGTCCCCGCTGGGCTTCAGCTGGATCCTCGCCTTTGCCGTCATCCTGCTGACGCTGCTCTACCTGCAGCAGGCCGGGATGATGCTGGTGGCGGTGGAGCGCCAGGGCTCCCACGCGCGTCAGGCCTTGATCGCCCTGTGGCAGAGCCTGCATCGTCTTCCCAGGCTGTTGGGCCTCGCCAGCCTGCAGGTGTCGATTCACCTGCTGGCCCTGACCCTCGTCGCCGCCTGTGCCAGCCTGGTCCACGATTCCCTGCTCGGTCACCTGGATCCCTACTATGTGCGGCGGGTGCGCCCACCGGCCTTCTGGCTCTACACCTCGACCCTGCTTCCGCTGGTCGGACTCTGGGCAGCGCTGGCGGCGCGACTCTACATCCGATGGTGGCTGGCGCTGCCCTGCGTGGTACTGGAGGGTCTCTCGCCTGTCGCAGCGATGCGCCGCAGCTACCAGTTGACCCGGCACCGCCAGGGGGGACTTGCGCGGGTCATCTTTTCGATGCTGGCGGTACTGCTGGTGCTGCCGTCGGCGGTGTCGATCGCCTTCAGCGCCTGGGTCGCCCCCCTCTTGTCGACACTGCCCGAGATCGGCGCGGTGGTCATCACAACCATGCTGCTGGTGGTCACCGCCGCGACCCTGCTGACGCTCAGTGTCGCCTTCGCGGTGATCGTGCTCAACGCCCTGCTGGCGACCTGCCTGTACCTGCGCCGCGCCCATCGACTGCCGCGCCCCGATCCCCCACCGGCAGACGCCCACCCGGGGCGGCTGGCCTGGGCGGTGGAGGTCGGCATCCTGGTATTCGCCGTCTCCCAGGCGTGGCTGATGGTGGAGCGACAGGAGCTCAATGACGAAGTCGAGGTAATCGCCCACCGGGGTAGTTCGGAGGTAGCGCCGGAAAACAGCCTGTCAGCCATCCGCCAGGCCCTGGAAGACGGCGCCGATCAGATCGAGATCGATGTACGCCTGAGTGCCGACGGCAGCGTGGTGCTGAGCCACGATGCCACGCTGCAGCGTCTTGCGGGAGACCCGCGGCGGGTCACCGACCTGAACTGGCAGGAGTTGGCAACGCTGGATGTCGGATCAGGCTTCGGTCATGCCTTCGCCGGCGAACGCCTGGCCAGGCTCGACCAGGCTTTGGCTGCGGTGCGTGGCCGCGCCGACCTGATCATCGAGCTCAAGCCGAGCCGTGGCAAGGAACAGGCGCTGATCGAGGCGGTCGTGGCAGAGCTTGACGCCGAACGCCGCTGGCGCCTGCACTGCCGAGACCAGGCAGAAGACCGCCTGGCGCGCATGATCTGTGGCGATCCCAGGCTATTCGAGACCACTTGGCTTGCGTCCTTGTCGTACCGTCAGATCCATCTGATCGACGCCCAGGAACCTCGCGCCAGGACACTGCTGCTGGCAGAGTGGGCCCTGCCCGGCAGCCTGCCGCAGCGTCGCTTCGACGGGCTCGGCCTGCGCAACAGCCAGATCGACGATGATCAACTGCGACGCGCCCACCTCAACCAGACGCCGCTCTACGCCTGGACGGTCAACGATCCTGGCCGCATGGCCAGACTTATCGACATGGGCGTGGACGGCATCATCACCGACCGTCCCGAAAGACTCAGCGCGCTGCTGCGCGAACGACGCAGGATGAGCGACGCCGAGCTACTGCTGACCAAGCTGCGCCACTGGCTGGCCGACGACTGAACGAAGAACCCCCGCCCCGGCGGTAGCCGGGAGCGGGGGCAACATCAGTCCGTGGAGCGAATGGCGCGCCTCAGTCGCCCATGACCACGCCTTCACGGCGGGGGTCGGCACCCCCATAGAAGCCGTCTTCGGTGACCTTCAGCGCCTGCAGACCGCTGGTCAACTCGCGGGTCTCGACCTCGTGGCCAAGCCCCCGCAGATCGCGCAGCGTGGCCTCGGGGAAGCGGCCCTGCTCCAGATAGACGGTGCCACCGGTGGTGATCGCATGGGGCAGATCGAGCGCCTGCTGGGCGTCCACACCACGCGTAAGCATGGCATCCAGTGTCTGGGCGGTGTAGTGGATGATCGCCGCGCCTCCGGGAGACCCGAGGCTCGCTACCAGCTCGCCGCTCTCACGCTCGAACACCAGCGTCGGACTCATGCTCGAACGCGGCCGCTTGCCGGGCTGCACCCGGTTGGCGATCGGTGTGCCCTGCTCATCTGTCGGGGTAAAGGAAAAGTCGGTCAACTCATTGTTGAGCAGATAGCCGCCATCAAGCTCACCGCCACCGTTGGCCATGATGCGCGAACCAAACGCCTGCTCGATGCTCGAGGTCATGGCGACCGCCTGGCCCCGGGGGTCGACGATGCTGATATGGCTGGTGCCGTGCTCGGGCTGCTGGGGCTGAGAGGCGTAGGCGGTCTCCAGCGAACCGGGGTTGCCGGGGCGCGCCTCGCCGCTACCCATGCTCTGCTGCTTGATCAGCTCGGCGCGCTTGGCCAGATAGTCCGGTGCCAGCAGCGTGTTCCAGTCACCGCCGGGGGGTTCGACGAAATCGCTGTCACCGATATAGCGGCCGCGATCGGCAAAGGCCAGGCGCGAGGCCTCGAGAAACGGATGCAGCCAATTCACCGTGGGTACACCCTCGTGGGTGGCGGTCTCGATCTCCGGCAAGGCCTCCATCATGCCGAGTATCTGCATCACGGTCAGGTGTCCCGACGAGGGTGGCGGGAAACCGCAGACCTCCCAGTCACGCCAGGGGGTACACAGCGGCTCACGCTCGAGTGCTGCGTAACCCGCCATGTCCTCGAGACTCAGGGTACCGGGCAGCTCCGGGTGATTCCGCACCCGGGACACCAGATCCTCGGCGAACTCGCCGGTGTGCAATGCAGAGCTGCCCTCCTCGGCCACCTTGGTCAGAATCGCCGCCAGGGCGGGATTGCGCAGGGTCGCTCCCACCTCAAGCGGCTCGCCCTGGTCATCGAAGAAGTAGGCCCCGGCGATCTCGTCCTCGGCAAGGCTTGGCGTCGACACCAGGCTCTGATGCAGACGCGGGCTGATCTCGAAACCTTCCGTGGCCAGGGTGATGGCCGGCGCAAACAGTGACTTCCACGGCAGCTCGCCGTATTCGTCGTGCGCCAGCTCCAGCATCCTCAAGGTACCGGGCACCCCCACCGAACGCCCGCTCTCGACCGCGGTCATGAAGTCGATCGGATCGCCGTCGGCATTCAGAAACAGGGACTCGTCGGCGCCCAATGGGGCCTTTTCACGGCCATCGAAGGCGTGAACCTCTTCCCCGTCGAACAGCATCAGAAAGGAACCACCGCCGATGCCGCTGGACTGGGGTTCCACCAGCGTCAGCACCATCTGCACCGCGATGGCGGCATCGATGGCAGAGCCTCCGGCCTTGATCACCTGATAGCCGGCGTCGGTGGCCAGAGGGTTCGCCGCCGCCACCGCAAAGGACGAGGTCGACCAGCCGGGCTTCTCCTGGTAGCCGGAACTCGATTCCGGCGAGATGTCCGGACGAGCGTATTCAAACCCCTCCTGGGCAAAGGCCGGTGTCGTCAGCAGGCCGGCCAGCAGCAGATTGCCGCAAACGATGGAAGACGCCAGACGCGCCAACCGTGGCGAAGTACGCGATGTCATCACCGCTCCTTTTGTGATGAGTAATACGGGAGAGTCTTGATTGCTTGATTCAGCATAGGCCTTGAGCGTCGAGACGGCACGCAGGCTCGCTGTGATGTGCGCGTTTCACCGGCATCCTTTACCGCCGACGAGCAGCGCTGACTCATTGCCGGCGCTCGTAGCGATCCAGCCGCCAGCGGCAGAACCGCGAGACCAGTGCCAGCGCCAGCAGCGCCACGGCGGTCACACCGAGCACCGACACCAACTGGTGATAGCCCTCAGGGGTGCTTTCGGCTCTGGCCGCCATGCCCTTCTCGGCCAGGCGTACCACACCGTATATCAACGCCATCAGCAGGCCCAGCGGCAGCGCCGAGCCAAAGCGTGACAGGCCCCGAGTCAATGCCCAGGGAGGCGTAGGCTCCTTGTTCTTGACCGCCTTTGACGAAGCAGCCTTGCCCCGTGAGGCCCTGGGTTCCTGCCTGGGTTCTGACTTGGCCTGGGCCTTGTTCGCGGCCTTGCTCGACGCCTTGGTCGGGGCATCGCTGCGACTGCGGGCCCTGGGTCCTGGCTTCGCCTTTGGTGTTGCCGTGCCCGATGACTGACGCCCCCCTGGCAGCAGCCGCCCGAGAGCCCAGCGCCCCAGCGACCAGCAGGCCCAGCCCAGGCACACCCCGATGGACAGCAGCACGCTGCCCATGACCAACAGATACGCCATCACAAGATCCTGAAAAGAAAAGCTTCCCATGGTGCCAAGTTAGCGGGCACTTGGGGAGCCCCTCGAGGCGATTGAGCGAGTTTCGCACACCCGCACAACGCAACGACGCCGCGGAAGGTCCGCGGCGTCGACAGGCGGGCGATCGCGTCGCCGTCTCACAGCATGGTGATGCTCAGCCGATGGTCTCGCCGGCCAGCATGAACCAGGTCTCCAGCACCGCGTCCGGGTTCAGTGACACCGAATCGATGCCCTGCTCCATCAGCCACTTGGCCAGTTCCGGATGGTCAGACGGCCCCTGGCCGCAGATCCCCACGTACTTGCCCTTGGCCTTGCAGGCCTGGATCGCCATGGCCAGCAGCTTCTTGACCGCCGGGTTCCGCTCATCGAACAGGTGCGCAACGATACCGGAATCGCGATCGAGACCGAGGGTCAACTGGGTCAGATCGTTGGAGCCAATGGAGAAACCATCGAAGTACTCGAGGAACTCATCGGCCAGCAGGGCGTTGGCCGGCAGCTCGCACATCATGATGACCTTGAGCCCGTTATCGCCGCGCTTGAGGCCATTGGCCGCCAGCAGGTCGACCACTTCACTGGCTTCTTCGGTGGTACGCACGAAGGGAATCATCAGCTCGACGTTGTCGAGGCCCATCTCGTCGCGCACCCGCTTCATCGCCCGACACTCAAGCTCGAAGCACGGCCGGAAGTTCTCGGAGATGTAGCGCGAGGCGCCGCGGAAACCGAGCATCGGGTTCTCTTCACCGGGCTCGTAGAGCTTGCCGCCGATCAGGTTCTCGTACTCGTTGGACTTGAAGTCCGACATGCGCACGATGACCCGCTCCGGATAGAAGGCCGCCGCCAGGGTCGAGATACCCTCCACCAGCTTGTCGACGTAGAAGCTGACCGGATCGTCGTAGCCGGCGATACGCAGATCGATGGTCTGCTGCAGTTCGCTGGGCAGGGTGTCGTATTCCAGCAGCGCCTTGGGGTGAACGCCGATCATGCGGTTGATGATGAACTCCAGACGCGCCAGGCCGACACCGGCGTTGGGCAGGGTGGAGAAGCTGAAGGCGCGATCCGGGTTGCCCACGTTCATCATGATCTTGAACGGGATGTCCGGCATGGCATCGACGCTGGTGACGTTGCGGTCGAACTCCAGCAGACCATCGTAGACGTGGCCGGCATCGCCCTCGGCGCAGGACACGGTGACTTCACGGCCATCGCGCAGCACGTCGGTGGCGTCACCACAGCCCACCACCGCCGGGATACCCAGTTCGCGGGCGATGATCGCCGCGTGACAGGTGCGCCCGCCACGGTTGGTGACGATGGCAGAAGCGCGCTTCATGATCGGTTCCCAGTCCGGGTCGGTCATGTCGGTGACCAGCACGTCCCCGGCGTTGACCTTGTCCATCTCGTCCGGGCTGAGGATGACCTTGACCGCACCGCGACCGATGCGCTGACCGATGGCGCGACCGGTGACCAGGGTGCGCCCCTTCTCCTTGAGCTGGAAGCGCTCAAGCGAGCCGCCCTCCTGCTGGGACACCACGGTCTCGGGACGCGCCTGAACGATGTAGAGCTTTTGATCGTCACCGTCCAGTGCCCACTCGATGTCCATGGGACGGCCGTAGTGCTCTTCGATGGTCATCGCCTGACGCGCCAGCGCCATCACCTGTTCGTCGTTGATGCTGAAACGGCCACGATCGGACAGCGGCACATCCACGGTCTCCACCGACTTGCCGGCGCTGGCATCACCGGTGTAGACCATCTTGATCAGCTTGGAGCCGAGGTTACGCCGCAGCACCGCCGGGCGGCCTGCCGCCAGGGTGGTCTTGTGGACGTAGAACTCGTCAGGGTTCACCGCGCCCTGCACCACGGTCTCGCCGAGGCCCCACGACGAGGTCACGAACACCGCATCACGGAAGCCGGACTCGGTGTCCAGGGTGAACATCACGCCGCTGGCCCCGGTCTCGGAGCGCACCATCTTCTGCACGCCGGCGGACAGCGCCACGTTCTCGTGGGCATAGCCACGGTGCACCCGGTAGGAAATCGCGCGGTCGTTGAACAAGGAGGCGAACACCTCGTGCACCGCCCGCTTGATGTTGTCGTAACCTTCGATATTGAGGAAGGTTTCCTGCTGGCCGGCGAAGGACGCGTCGGGAAGATCCTCGGCGGTAGCGGAGCTGCGCACCGCCACCTTGAGGTTGGGATGCTTGCCGAGCATCAGCTCGTAGGCTTCACGCAGGGCGGCCTCGAAGGCCGGCGGCAGCGGGGTATCGATGACCCACTGGCGAATCTTGCTGCCGGCCTCGGCAAGGGCATTGACGTCATCGACGTCGAGACGCGCAAGCTCCTGGTTGATTCGATCGTTGAGCCCCTCGTGGGAGAGGAACTCGCGATAGGCCTCGGCGGTGGTGGCGAAACCGCCAGGCACCGTGACGCCGGCGCCGGACAGGTTGGAAATCATCTCGCCCAGGGAAGCATTCTTGCCCCCGACTCGCTCGACGTCGTTCATGCCCAGCTGATCAAACCACAGAATGTACTTGTCCACGTGACCCCCTTGGATGTCGACGACCTCGTCCGTGACGCGCCGTCATGACTGGATGCTGGCGACTCTATCAGCGCCTCGCCATATTCGCCATTGGTCTAAGAGCGAAGTCACTGGAGGATTTTTACAACACCCGGGGGAAATCGACGATTCCTGTAGTCAGCGCCCTGACGCCGCTATCGAGGTCTCCGCCAGGGCGTGCAAATCATGACGTCGGATGCTGGCGTCAAAGTATCTGAAAGGCGCGCGAATGCTTGGCTCGGCCCCGCCGCCAGGACTTTTTTCAGAGGCTGATCGAAAGCCAGCCTATCTTGTAGTCGGGCACGCCTGTGCCGCCTTAGGTTTACTTTGGAACAGCGACAACTTGTCTCACCGCAGCGGTAAACGGACAATGCCATCACTGTCTTCAAGGGAATCGTCATGACCCGAACCGCCTTCTTCATTTCCGACGGCACCGGCATCACCGCCGAGAGCCTGGGCCGCAGCCTGCTGGCCCAGTTCGAGAACGTCGACATCCGCAAGCTGACCAAGCCCTACATCGACACCATCGAGAAGGCGCGCTCGCTGGTCAGCATCATCGAGGCCACCGCCGTGCGCGACGGCGTGCAGCCGATCATCATCGACACCATCGTCGACGAGAAGATCCGCGCGGTGATTCGCCAGGCACCGGGCTTCAAGGTCGACATATTCTCCACCTTCCTCGAGCCGCTGGAGCGCGAGCTGGACACCCACTCCTCCTACAGCGTCGGGCGTACCCACGCCATCTCCAGCGACGATGTCTATATGGACCGCATCCACTCGGTACACTTCGCCCTCGACAACGACGACGGCGCCCGTACCCACCAGTACGACCAGGCGGATGTCATCCTGGTCGGGGTGTCACGCTGCGGCAAGACGCCGACCTCGCTGTACCTGGCGCTGCAGTTCGGGGTGCGCGCGGCCAACTATCCGCTGACCGAAGACGACCAGGACGACAGCGGCACCCTGAAGCTGCCGCCGGTACTGGCCAAGCAGCGCCACAAGCTGTTCGGCCTGACCATCGACCCGCGCAGGCTTGCCGCCATCCGCCACGAACGTCGCCCCAACAGCCGCTACAGCAGCATGGACCAGTGCATGCAGGAGGTCGCCCAGGCCGAATCCATGTTCCGCCAGCTGCATATCCCCTTTATCGATGCCACCCGCTTCTCGGTGGAGGAAATCTCCACCCGCATGATCGCCGAGACCGGCATCAACCGCCGCTTCTCACCGCGCTGACACCCGCCTGCGTCCGCCGGTCCATGGCGGGAAGGTGCCTCCTTTCCGCCATCTCCCTGTCGGCTCGCTGCCCCCTGCTCGGCTGCATCACAGCGCAGGGTCCGTGGGCTTGGGCATAGGGCTGAGTCACCAGGCTCCGGACCGTTCCAGCGCACCCAGCGACTTGCAATGATAGTCAATCTCGTTACTATTTCTTTCCGTAGTGGACTCCCCGGCGCAGCCATCCCTTACCTGTCGTCGCCGCGCAAGAATAACCGCCCTGAGAAAAGGTAACGCCCCATGATCTCCCGTCTCGTCCGCCGTCCCCTGGCGCTTGCCATTGCCGCCAGTGCCCTTGTCGTGTCTAGCCACGTCGCCGCCGAAGACGTTACCGCCAAGGCGGTGGTGAGCCACTACACCGATCTCGCCCACACCACCTATAGCGACGCACTGAAGACGGCCAAGGCGCTGGACGAGGCCATCGACAGCCTGCTGGCCGCGCCGACCCCCGAGACCCTGGCCGCGGCCAAGAAGGCCTGGCGCGAGGCGCGGGTGCCCTACCAGCAGAGTGAAGTCTTCCGCTTCGGCAACGCCATCGTCGACGACTGGGAAGGCCAGCTCAACGCCTGGCCGCTGGACGAAGGCATGATCGACTACGTCGCTCAGGACGGCTACCAGCACGAGCTGGGCAACGCCGGCGCTACCGCCAACATCATTGCCTCCGAGCGCATCAACGTCGGCGGCGAAGAGATCGACGTCAGTACCCTGAGCCCGGAGCTGCTGGCCGAGCTCAACGAGATCGGCGGCTCCGAGGCCAACGTGGCCACCGGCTACCACGCCATCGAGTTTCTGCTGTGGGGCCAGGATCAGCACGGCTACGAGGCCGGCGCCGGCGAGCGCCCCGCCAGCGACTTCGCCCAGGGCGAAGACTGCAGCAACGGCCACTGCGACCGCCGTCGGGCCTATCTGAAGGCAGCCAGTCAGCTATTGATCAACGACCTGGAATGGATGGTCGCCCAGTGGGCGCCGGTAGACGGCGACAACTACCGCAGCGAACTGACCGCGCAACCGGCTGAAGAAGGCCTGCGCCGCATCCTCTTCGGCATGGGCTCACTGTCACTGGGGGAGCTCGCCGGTGAGCGCATGAAGGTCGCGCTGGAGGCCAACTCCTACGAGGACGAGCACGACTGCTTCAGCGACAACACTCATAACTCGCACTACTACAACGGTCAGGGCATCCAGAACGTCTACACCGGCAGCTACCAGCGCATCGACGGCACCACCCTGGAAGGACCGGGCGTGGAAGCCCTGCTGGCCCAGCGCGACAGCGAGCTGGCCCAGACCCTGGAGCAGCAGATCGAGGCCTCCATGGACGCGCTCGGCACCCTCAAGGAGACCGCCGAGCGCAGCGACTCGCCGATGACCTTCGACATGATGATCGCACCGAGCAATGACCAGGGCGCCGCCATCGTCAACGATGCCATCCTGGCGCTGGTCACCCAGACCGGCTCCATCGAGCAGGCCGCAGGCGAACTGGGCGTCACCTCGCTGCAGCCCGACGACGCCGGTCATACTTTCTGACCCCGTCACTGGACCCCGCTTGATCCAGATCAGGTGATAACGCCTTGGCGGATGATGCAATGAGAGTCATTCGCCCCAAGAAGCCGCACCGCCCGCGTGCGGCTCACCTGTTTCAAGGAAACGCCTGATGCGTCAATTTCCGTCGCTCCCCCCTGCCCTGTCAGCGTTGCTGGCGGCCCTCGTCATCGGCGCGCCGGTCAGCGCAAACGACGCGCCAGTCAGCGCAAACGACAGTCCGCCCATCCAGAACGACCCACGCTCGGGTGGCGAAGGCTCGGTCAGCCAGTTCGACCACAACGCCTACTCGCTGCCCCTTGGCAACATGAGCATGACCAAGCGCCTGGACTTCAGCGTCGGCAACAGCTTTTTTCGCAACCCCTGGGTGGTGGCACCGGCCAGCACCGATGCCCGTGACGGCCTCGGACCGCTGATCAACACCAACAGCTGCCAGGGCTGCCATATCAAGGACGGCCGCGGTCACCCTCCGGCCCCTGGCGAGGCGCCGGTGTCCCTGTTCCTGCGCCTGTCGCTGCCCGCTGAAAGCGACGAGGATCATGACATCGTAAGGCGCACCGGCGCCGTTCCGGTGCCCCACTACGGGCGCCAGCTTCAGACTGCGGCGATTCCCGGCGCCACGCCGGAAGCCGACATGGTACGCACCCTCGAGGATCGCGAGATCAGCTTCGACGACGGACACCACGTGGTGCTCGCGGCGCCCGTCTATTCCATCGAGAACCCCGCTTACGGGGAGCTGCCCGAGAATCTGCTGACGTCCCCCCGGGTCGCCCCGCCGATGATCGGCCTGGGCCTGCTCGAGGTGGTCGACGAGGCGCAGATCCTGGCCTGGGCGGATGAGCAGGACGCCGACGGCGATGGCATCTCGGGCCGGCCAAACCGAGTGTGGGACGTGCGCCAGCAGACCACCGTGCTGGGACGGTTCGGCTGGAAGGCCGGTGAGCCCACGGTGGAGCAGCAGAGCCTGCACGCCTTTGCCGGTGACATGGGCCTGACCTCGCGCCTGGCCGCGAGCACCGACTGTATGCCGGGCCAGGGCTGCGAGAACTTCCCCGATGGCGGCGATCCCGAAGTCAGTGACGAGGTCGCCGACTTCATCACCTTCTACGCCTCGAGCCTGGCCGTACCCGAGCGGCGCGACATGGATTCGCCAGACGTCCAGGCCGGCGCCCGTCACTTCAACACCCTGGGTTGCGCCAGCTGTCATCGCCCGTCGCTGACCACGCCGGAAGACACCGAGCGCGCCGAATTGGCCGGACAGACCCTGTGGGCCTACACCGACATGCTGCTGCACGACATGGGCGAAGGCCTCGCCGACGGTCGCCCCGAGTACCAGGCCGACGGCAATGAGTGGCGCACCCCGCCACTGTGGGGGCTAGGCCTGGCCCAGAGCGTCAATCCCCAGGCTGGCTTCCTGCACGACGGACGGGCTCGCACCTTGGAAGAGGCGATCCTGTGGCACGCCGGTGAAGCCGAATCTTCACGAAATGCCTACAAGGCGCTTGAGGCCCACGAGCGCCAACAACTACTGGACTTCCTGAACTCCCTATGACGACTTTTCCACGACACTCGGGTAGCGCCCTGGCAGCCGCCCTGCTGCTGGCGACCGCCGGCTTGACGCTGGGCGGGCCCGGGACGGCCCTGGCCCAGGGGTCCTCTGACGCCAGCGCTGACACCGCGCACGATGCAGAGAACGAAAGCACCCCGCGCAGCGTCTGGCATCACGATATCGGGCTTGGCTATCGGCAACTGGCGAGCCGGACTCAGGCACTGGCCGAACGCCTGAAGGCGAGCTGCGGCGAGGCCGGGGTCGACCGCCCGGCGCTGCGCAGTGAGTGGCTTGCGGCCTACCAGGCCTGGCAAGTGGTGCGCTTTGTCGACTTCGGGCCGATCGAGGTGGACAGCCGTGCCTGGCAGCTCCAGTTCTGGCCCGACGCCAAGAATCTTGTGGGTACCCGCGTCGGCGCCAGGCTACGCCAGGACGCCCCCGTCGGCGCCGACGACATCGCCGAGGCCGGCGTCGCCGAGCAGGGCTTCCCGGCGCTGGAAGTACTGCTCTACGACGACGTCATGGCCAGCCGCTCGCTGGGCGACCCCCTGCCCTGCGCCCTGGCTGGGGCCATCGGCAGCCACCTGGTCGCCGTCAGCGACGCCGTGGTTGCCGACTGGCAGGCCTTTGCGCCGCACTACCTGGCCACCGACAGCTACAACGAGGCGACCCTGCACGGTGCGATGCAGTCTCTCGAGATTCTGGAGGACAAGCGCCTCGGCGAGCCGCTCGGCTTGATGGGCGCCGCGCCCAATGCCTATCGCGCAGAGGCCTGGCGCAGTGGCCAGTCGGTGGCCCTGGCGGCCGCCAGCCTGGCGGGCCTGCAGCAGTACTTCCAGCCGGGCCTTGCGACCTGGCTGGATCAGGCCGGCCATGCCGAGCTGGGCGACGCCTTTGCTCGCCAGCTGGAGGACACGCTCGATCAGGCCGAGGCGATCGATACCGGTATCGTCGATGCGTTGGACGAACATTCAGATGGCGATGCCAGCTCCCCGGCAGCACAACAAGAACTGGCGACCCTCTACCTGGAGGTGGCCCAGCTGCGGGCGCTGCTCGATGATCAGATCGCCCCCGCCCTGGGGGTGGTCAAGGGCTTCAATTCCAGCGACGGAGACTGACCCGGTGGCGTCACTTCCTTCTCTGTCCCGGCGGCGCCTGCTCAAGGCGTCGCTGCTGGGACTCGCCGCCACCGGCCTGCCGGCCAGTCTGTGGGCACTGGACGATGATGGCCGCCGGCAGTGGTACTTCAGCGCGGTGGACGACAGCGACGGTGGACACCACCTGGCAGGGCTGCGCCGCGACGGCGCGGGTCACTTTCTGCTGCCGAGCCCGGAGCGCTGCCACGGCGGCTGCCTCAGACCGGGCCGCGACGAGGTGGTACTGTTCGCTCGACGGCCAGGCCAACGCTTCCATGTGCTCGACGCCAGGCGCCAGGCATCGACACTCGAGATCAGCGCGGGACAGGGCCGGCACTTCTACGGCCACGGCGTGTTCGACCCGAGCGGTCGCTGGCTCTACGTCACCGCCAATCGCATCGACGACGCCATGGGGCTGGTTCAGGTGCACGACGCCGAGCAAGGCTACCGGCATGTGGGCGACCACCTTCTCGACGGCATCGGTCCCCACGAGCTCGGCCTGATGCCCGATGGCGAGACCCTGGTGGTGGCGCTGGGCGGTATCCGCACCCAGCCCGACAGCGGACGGGCCAAGCTCAACCTCTCGGACATGGACCCCGCCCTGCTGCTGCTCGATCGCCATAGCGGCGAGATCCTCGAACGCCATCGGCCATCCCACCACCAGCTGAGCTGTCGCCATCTGGACATCGCCCCCGACGGCACCGTCGTCGCCGGCTACCAGTTCCAGGGCCCCGAGTGGGAGACCGACCACCCGCTGATCGCCAGGCGCGCACCGGACGGCAGCTTCAGCGAGCAGGTGCTGCCTTCGCCCCTGCAAGGGCGTCTGGCCCAGTACACCGCCAGCGTGGCGACCAGCCAGGTGCGCCCGAGCGCGGCGATTTCCGCCCCACGAGGCAACAAGGTGCTGGTGCTGGGCAGGACCAGCGGCGAGCTGCTGGCACAGTTCGATATCGAGGACGCGGCAGGCGTTCGCTGCGACGGCGCAGGGGGATATCTGGTCACCACCGGCGGTGGCGAGGTCCACCGCATCGACGATGGCGGCCGCCATCACCAACTGGCCGCCTTGCCGCTGCGCTGGGACAACCACCTGACCTGATCACCACCCGCGTGTTATCGGCCATCGGGCCGTCGACCAAGACATCGCCCCTGGCATCAATCCTGACATCGCCCCTGGCATCGACGACCGCGCCAACAACACGGCCAGGCCCCTTCGGGCCTGGCCGTGTGCACTCGGGTACTGCTGGGGGGGGCTTAGCGGATGATGCCTTCCCTGCGCAGCCGCTCAATATCGGACGCCGACAACCCCATCTCGGTCAGCACCCTGTCGCTGTGCTCACCAAGGCGTGGTGGCGCGGAATCGGCGGTGGCACTGGCCCCATCGAAGCGCAGCGGGTTGGCGACCTGGGGCACGCCGTCGATTTCCCGGGCCATGCCACGGTGACGCACCTGAGGATCGGCGAACACTTCCGGCAAGGTATGGATGGGCCCTGCCGGTATCCCCTGGGCCTCGCATTCGGCGAGCCAGTGATCGCGCTCGCCGCCGCTCAGAATGCCCTGGATCAAGGCCACCAGATCCTGGCGATGGGCGACCCGTCCTTCGTTGGTGGCGTAGTCGCCTTCGGCCCATTCGGGGTGCCCGAGCAGCTCAGCCAGGCGGGCGAACTGGGCGTCGTTGCCCACGGTGAGCACCAGATGACCATCGCGGCAGGCGAACGCCTGGTAGGGCACGATATTCGGATGAGCATTGCCGAAGCGCTGCGGTGCCACACCGCTGACCAGGGTGTTGAGCGCCTGGTTGGCCAGGGTCGCCACCTGAACGTCGAGCAGCGCCAGGTCCACGTGGCTGCCCTCACCGGTCTCGCGCCGGCGATGCAATGCCGCCAGCACCCCGACAGTGGCGTAAAGCCCCGTCATCACGTCGGTGATCGCCACTCCGGTCTTCATCGGCATGCCGTCGGCGTCGCCGGTCAGACTCATCAAGCCGCCCATGGCCTGAATCATGAAGTCGTAGCCGGCCCGGTGGGCGTAGGGTCCGGTCTGGCCAAAGCCGGTGATGGAACACACCACCAGCGCCGGATTGATCTCTCGCAGCGAAGCAGCGTCGAGGCCATAGCGAGCTAGCCCGCCGACCTTGAAATTCTCGAGCACGATGTCGGCGCCCTTGGCCAACGCCTTGATCAGCCGCTGGCCATCCGCGCTTGCGATGTCCACCGCCAACGACTGCTTGGCACGATTGGCGCAGAGGTAATAGGCGGCCTGGCGTTCGACCGCATCACCGTCGATCGGCTCGCCCTGATGCCAGGGCGGCCCCCAGCCGCGAGTGTCATCGCCACGACCGGGGTGCTCGATCTTGATCACCCGAGCGCCGAGGTCGCCGAGTAGCTGGCCGCACCAGGGGCCGGCCAGCACCCGCGACATGTCCAGCACGGTAACCCCCTCGAGCGGCCTGGCGGCGCTGGCAGCTTGCGTGCTCTCGCCTGTCGTATTGCCGGCGCCGGCCTCCGCTGAGCTGTCTGCCTGGTGCATGGCGGTGTCACTCACCCGGTGAAGGCCTGCAGGCCGGTCTGGGCACGCCCGAGGATCAGGGCATGCACATCGTGGGTGCCTTCGTAGGTGTTGACCGCCTCGAGGTTCATGACGTGACGGATGACGTGGTACTCGTCGCTGATGCCGTTGCCGCCGTGCATGTCCCGGGCGACCCGGGCGATATCCAGCGCCTTGCCACAGTTATTGCGCTTGATCAGCGAAATCGCCTCGGGCACCAGTTGGCCGTCGTCGATCATCCGCCCCACCCGCAGCGACGCCTGCAGGCCCAGGGCGATCTCGGTCTGCATGTCGGCGAGCTTCTTCTGGATCAGCTGATTGGCGGCCAGCGGGCGGCCGAACTGCTTGCGCTCCATGGTGTAGTCACGTGCGGCGTGCCAGCAGGCCTCGGCGGCGCCCATGGCACCCCAGCTGATGCCGTAACGGGCGCGGTTGAGACAGGAGAAAGGCCCCTTCAGGCCCTGCACGCCAGGCAGACGCTGGTCGTCGGAGACCTCGACGTCCTGGATCGCGATCTGGCCGGTGATGGAGGCGCGCAGGCTGAACTTGCCCTCGATCTTGGGCGCGCTGAGACCAGGCATGCCCTTCTCGAGCACGAAGCCGCGGACCACCCCCTCCTCGTCCCGTGCCCAGACCACGAAGACGTCGGCGATCGGCGAGTTGGTGATCCAGGTCTTGGTGCCGTTCAGGCGCCAGCCGGAGTCGGTGCGATAGGCCCGAGTCGACATGCTGCCGGGATCGGAGCCATGGTCCGGCTCGGTCAGGCCGAAGCAGCCCACCCACTCACCGCTGGCAAGCTTCGGCAGGTAGCGATCGCGCTGAGCGTCGCTGCCGAAGGCGTGGATCGGGTACATGACCAGGCTCGACTGCACGCTCATGGCGCTGCGATAGCCGGAATCGACCCGCTCGACCTCACGGGCGATCAGGCCGTAGCTGACGTAGTTCATGCCGGCGCAGCCGTAGCCATCGATGGTGGCGCCGAGCAGTCCAAGCTCCCCCATCTCGTTCATGATCTCGCGATCGAAGCGCTCGTGACGGTTGGCCTCGAGCACCCGGGGAAGCAGCTTTTCCTGGCAGTAGTCGTGGGCGGTCTGCTGGACCATACGCTCTTCCTCGTCGAGTTGATCGACGAGGCGGAAGGGATCTTCCCAGGTAACGGGGGTGATGCTGGTCATGGCGGGGGCTCCAGAATTTCTACATTTTCACCAAATGTAGACCTAATGGTCGGTCTTGCCAACCCCCACCTTGGTCGAGCGATGACGAATCACGGGCCTCGACGTCGAACGACGAGGCCCGAACGTCGTCAGCCCGGCTATTGGCCGGACGACTCGCCGGCCCGGTACAGCGACTGGATGCTGGAAAAATCCAGACCGCCGTTACCCTGGGCGCTGTGCAGCGCGAACAGGTTGCGCGCCTGGGAACCCATCGGCACGCTGGCGCGGGACTCAAGCGCCAGCTCCCAGGCAAGCCCCAGGTCCTTGGCCATCAGGTCGGTCAAGAAGCCGCCCTGATAGTCACGTGAGGCGGCGGAACCCTCCATCACCCCGGGCCAGGGGTTGTAGACGTTCAATGCCCAGTTGCCGCCGCTGCTCTGCTTCATGATCTCCGACAGCACGGCCGGATCCATGCCGTTCTTGACACCCAGAGACAGCGCCTCGGCGGTACCGCTCATCAGGATGCCAAGCAGCATGTTGTTGCAGATCTTGGCCACCTGGCCGCTGCCACTGGGGCCTGCGTGGAACAGGTTCTTGCCCATGGCCTCGAGCACCGGACGGGCCTGCTCGTAGGCGTCGGCGTCGCCACCGACGATAAAGGTCAGGGTGCCGGCCTTGGCGCCCCCGATGCCGCCGGACACCGGCGCATCGAGGTAGGCCAGGCCGCGATTGGCGGCCTCGCCCGCCACCAGCCGGGCATCGTCCGGCGAAATGGTGGAGGCATCGAGCAGCAAGGGCCGCGACGAGAGCTGGTCAAGCAGTCCCTCGGCACCGTCACGGCCGAGGTACAGCGCCTTGACGTGCGCCCCCGCCGGCAGCATCGAGACCACCACCTCGGCGCCTTCGGCGGCCTCCAGGGCGGAACTCGCCCGACTCGCGCCCTGCTCTTCAAGCGTCGCCATGGCCGACTCGACCAGGTCGAAGACCCGCACCTGGTGGCCCGCGCCGACCAGATTGGCGGCCATCGGCGCGCCCATGTTGCCAAGGCCGATAAAGGCGATTTGCATAAGATGTCTCCTGGCTATCTAACGAATTGTGATTGTTGTGCTGTCACGTCAAGCGGCGATCAAAGGTCGTCCAGTGGCCCGGGACCGTTACCCCAGGGGGCACCGAACATCGCCGCCAGATCGGCGCTGCCTACGCTTGCGACGTCTCGATGCCGCCACTGCGGTGACTTGTCCTTGTCGATCAACAGCGCGCGCACTCCCTCGGCGAAGTCGCCCAGCACGTTGCACTGGATCGACACCACCAGCTCGTCGCGGAAGGCGTCGGCCAGCGAGGAGTGGCGATGTCGCTCGAGCATCCGCCAGGCCAGTTGCGCGGTCAGTGGACAGCCCTTCTCGAGTCGTGCGCGATTGGCCGAAAGCCAGTCATCGTCGCGATCATCGCCCAGGATGGCAGCCACGGCGTCCTCCACGCGGCCCTTGAGGGTCAGCGAGGTGATGTGATCCAGATGGGGCCAGACCTGCGCCCCGGGGGCCTTCTCCGGCGCCTCGAATTCACCGAGTACGTCGCACACCAGCGCCTCGGCGTCATCCACGTGGCCAGGGGCGAAGTGGCAGTCGCAGAGTCGCGCGAGCAGCTCGTCGCGCCGCTCGCGCGGCACGAAACGATCCGCCATGCCCAGGTCAAGGGCGTCCCTGGCGTTGATGCTGGCGCCGGTAAGACCCAGGTAGAGCCCGACCCCCGGCGGCATCTTGTTGAGAAACCAGCTGGCCCCGATATCCGGATACAGACCGATGGTGATCTCCGGCATGGCGATCCGAGTGGTCTCGGTCACCAGACGATGCCGACCACCGGCGGTCAGGCCGAGCCCACCGCCCATGACGATGCCGTCCGCCCATACCAGCAACGGCTTGGGATAGGTATGCAGTCGATAGTCGAGGCGATACTCGGCGGAAAAGTAGTGGCTGGCATAGCTGCCGACACCGCGCCCGGCCTCCTGCTCGCGCTTGAGCTCTCGCACCAGCGCCACCACATCGCCACCGGCGCAGAAGGCCTTGTCCCCCTCACCGTCAAGCCATACCGCGTGAACATCGGGGTCCTGGGCCCACTCCTCGAGTCTTTCGTCGAGCAGCTCGATCATCTCGAGCGACAAGGCGTTCAAGGCCTTGGGCGCGTTCAGGGTGGCGATACCGATGCAACCGCCGCCGGCCGCCGGGCGGCGTTCGAATCTGACCAGGTCGTGACTCATTGTTTGGCTCCTTGCACTCTTTTCCATGCGCTGTCTGTTCAATCCGACGTCACTGCAGCGATTCGACCACGCCGTCGGCGAGCAGGCGACGACCGACGATCAGGCGCATGATCTCGTTGGTCCCCTCGAGAATCTGGTGCACCCGGGTATCGCGGACCAGGCGCTCCAGCGGGTACTCACGAATGTAACCGTAGCCCCCGTGGAGTTGCAGTGCCTCGTTGCAGACCTTGAAGCCGATGTCCGTGGCAAAGCGCTTGGCCATGGCGCAGTGGGCGGTCGCCTCGGGATCGCCCTGGTCCAGCCGCCAGGCGGCCTGGCGCACCATCAGACGGGCCGCCATCAATTCCGTGGCCATGTCGGCGAGACGGAACTGCAGCGCCTGAAAGGACGACAGCTCGCGACCGAACTGCTTGCGCTCGCCGAGGTAGTCGCGCGCCAGGGTCAGCGCATGCTGGGCCGCCCCCAGCGAACAGCTGGCGATATTGAGACGGCCACCGTCCAGCCCCTTCATGGCAAACCGGAAACCCTCGCCCTCTTCACCCAGACGATGGTCGGCGGCCACCCGCACACCATCGAAGCTGACCAGTCGAGTCGGCTGGCTCTTCCAGCCCATCTTGTCCTCGTTCTTGCCATAGCTGACGCCCTCGGCGTCCGCCGGTACCAAAAAGGCCGAGACGCCACGGGCGCCGCTGTCCGGCTCACCGGTGCGCGCCATCACCACCAGCACCTCGGTGGAACCGGCACCGGAGATAAACATCTTGGCCCCATCGATGACATAATTATCACCGTCTCGCACGGCCTTGGTACGCAGATTGGCGGCATCCGAACCGGCACCGGGTTCGGTCAGGCAATAGGAACCGAGCCACTCACCACTGACCATGGCCTCGACGTAGCGATCACGGACGCCGTCGGTGGCCCAGTTGGCAATCATCCAGGTGACCATGTTGTGGATGGTCAGGTAGGCGGTGGTGGCGATACAGCCCTGCGACAGCTGCTCAAAGATCAGCGACGCATCCAGCCGCGAGAGCCCCAGACCGCCGTGTTCTTCCGGGGTATAGATCCCCAGAAAGCCCGCTTCGCCGGCGCGCCGGATGACGTCCAGCGGAAAGTGCGACGTGGCGTCCCACTCGGCGGCGTGATCCTTGAGTTCGACTCGGGCAAAGTCGGCGGCGGCGTCGACCAGGGCCTTCTGATCGTCGGTAAGGGAAAAGTCCATGGTGGCATCCTCATGTTCAAGACGTCGATGGCGAGCCAGACAGCGAGTCGGACAGCGAACCGTTCGGCTGGCCATTCAGCCGGCCGGGCGGCTTCCCCGCCATGCAATGGGACCCAACCTAGCACTTGCTCGGTTTTCGACCTATCAACCCATAGTCGTACACGGCGCTGCGGCCCTGGACACCGGGGCGCCTTGCCCGGGCGAGGGTCAATTTCGCTACATCCACTTTACGTTAACGTAAACTTTGACTAGTGTCTTTTCCAAGGACCCCGCCGCGTCGGGTCCTCCCAACAGGACAGAGCATCATGAGCAAAACCGCCAGCGCCAACCGCGCCTCAGGCTCCTCCAGCGAAGCTCGCCAGCCCACCGCGATCTCCCGCACCTACAGTATCGGAGAGCTGGCCAAGATGTTCGAGGTGACGCCTCGGACTATCCGCTTCTATGAGCAGGAGGGGCTGTTGGCGCCCCGACGTCAGGGTCAGAAGCGCATCTATCGCGAGAAGGATCGGGTGCGCCTGAAACTGACGCTCAGAGGCAAGCGGCTCGGGTTCTCGCTGGCCGAGATACGCGAGGTGGTGATGATGTACGACGCCATGCCGGACGGAAACGCCCGCCAGCTCAAGCGTCTACTCGAGATCATCGCCGAGAAGCGTGCCGAGCTAGACCGTCAGCTCGAGGATATCCGCCTGATGCGCCTCGAGATGGACGATGTCGACCGGCGAGCCCGGGACGCCCTGGGACAGCTCGGCGAGAAGGACTAGGTCCCGTCCTCCACGACTGGCTCTGGTCCCTCGCCTGCTGCGACACCCTGACTGCCAATGCTCTGCCCCGAACAATGACAATACCCTGCCCCACGGCAATCACCAGACGACAAGACGAGAGCCACGATGACACGCCAGTCTGCTTCCTCTCCCGATCTCGCTCCCTCGACCGCGCCCTCACCCTCGAGCGTGAGCTACGTCAGCGGCATCAGTGACCTGCCCCTGAAGGGCCAGACCATCGGTGACTGCTTCGACGAAACGGTATCCCGCTTCCCCGACCAGGACGCCTTGATCAGCCGCCACCAGGGGCTACGCTATCGCTGGCGCGAGCTCCAGGACGAGGTGAACCAGGCGGCCCGCGCGCTGCTGGCCATGGGCGTCAAGAAAGGCGACCGGGTGGGCATCTGGTCACCCAACTGCGCTGAATGGACGATCACCCAGTTCGCCACCGCCAAGATCGGCGCCATCCTGGTCAACATCAATCCGAGTTACCGCACCCATGAGCTCGACTACGCGCTCAAGCAGTCGGGCACCTCGACGCTGATCCTCCAGGGCAGTTTCAAGACCTCGGACTACGTGGCCACCCTGGCCGAGCTTGCCCCGGAGCTCAACGACGTCCAGGGGGCTGGCCCGCTCAAACTGGCCGGACTGCCCGAGCTCAAGCGTGTCATCTGCCTCGACTCGGCCAGGACCCTGCCAGGCATGCTGGCCTGGGAGCGCATCTTCGAGCGCAGCGACGAAGTCAGCGCCGAGGAATTGGCCGAGGTGCAGTCAGGCCTGCAGTTCGACGAACCGATCAACATCCAGTACACCTCCGGCACCACCGGTGCGCCCAAGGGCGCCACCCTGTCCCACCACAACATCCTCAACAACGGCATGTTCGTGGCCAGGGCGATGAACCTGACCGATCAGGACCGCATGGTGATTCCGGTACCGCTTTACCATTGCTTCGGCATGGTGATGGGCAACCTGGGCTGCGTGACCCACGGCGCCACCATGATCTACCCCGCCGACGGCTTCGACCCCGAGACCACCCTGGCGGCGGTGGCGGAAGAAAAGGCCACCACGCTGTACGGTGTCCCCACCATGTTCATCGCAGAGCTCGAACACCCGGACTTCGAACGCTACGATCTGTCGTCGCTGCGCACCGGGATCATGGCAGGCTCCATCTGCCCGATCGAGGTGATGCGACGGGTCATCGACCAGATGAACATGCAGGACGTGACCATCTGCTACGGCATGACCGAAACCAGCCCGGTCAGCTTCCAGACCACCACCGATGCCCCGCTGGACAAGCGCGTCACCACGGTGGGCACCATCCACCCGCATCTGGAGGTCAAGCTGGTGCATCCGGAAAGCGGCGCGGTAGTCCCGAAGGGCGAGACCGGCGAGCTGTGCACCCGTGGCTACAGCGTGATGCTCGGCTACTGGAACAACGAGGAAGCCACCGCCAAGGCCATCGACAACGCCGGCTGGATGCATACCGGCGATCTGGCGACCATGGACGATGAAGGCTATGTGGCCATCGTCGGGCGTATCAAGGACATGATCATTCGCGGTGGCGAGAACATCTACCCCCGCGAGATCGAGGACTTCCTCTACACCCATCCCGCCATCTCCGACGTTCAGGTCATCGGTGTACCCGACCAGAAGTACGGTGAGGAGGTCATGGCCTGGGTCAAGCTCAGCGAAGGCGAACAGCTCGACGAGGAAGCACTCAAGGCCTTCTGCAAGGGCAAGATCGCGCACTACAAGGTGCCGCGCTACGTCAAGTTCGTCGACGAGTTCCCGATGACCGTCACCGGCAAGGTGCAGAAGTTCAAGATGCGCGAGGAAGCCACCCACGAACTTGGACTAGCCTGAGTCCTGAATAGCAGGACCTGAAAGCCAAGGTCCTGAAAGCCAAGGTCCTGAAAGCCAAGAACTTGAAAGCCAAGCTCCTGGCTTACCTGGTACCCCAAAAACAGAAGCGCCCCGGAGGGTATCCCCGGGGCGCTTCTTGTATTGCTGACGCCGGACACTGGCGGTCGGTCTTGCCCTAACCTTTTTACATCCCCTTGGGAGCAAAGATCCCCGGTGCGTTGCGCCAATAGCCTTTAATGTCCATCCCGAAACCAAAGACATAGCGGTCGGCGACCTCCAGGCTGCAGTAATCGGCCTTGAGGCCAGGCACTGCCTTGCGGTCGTGATTCTTGTCCACCAGTACCGCGGTGGAGATGCTCTTGGCACCGGCCTCGCGGCAATAGTCGAGGATGGCCGCCAGGGTGGCACCTTCATCGAGGATATCGTCGACGATCACCACATGACGTCCGGCCATGGGAATCTCCGGCGAGACACGCCAGAACAGCTCGCCCCCTCGGGTCTTGCCGCGATAGCGAGTGGCGTGCAGGTAGTCCACCTCCAGCGGAAAGCCCAGACGCGGCAACAGGTGACCGGTAGTGATCAAGCCACCGTTCATTACGCAGTAGAACACCGGCAGTTCATCGCCGAGATCCCGGGTAATCTCCTCGGCCATGCGATCGAGCGCACGCTCGACTTCATCATGGCTGATCAGGCAATCCGCGGTGTCCATCACCTCACGCATATCGTCACGTGAAGCGCTATGGGCAGGGTCCAGTTTCGGCATAACAGTCAACTCGTTTCAAACATCAATCAGAAGTCATCGCCTCGAGGCGAGCGTGTACCCGGCGCCAGCGAGACAGGGCCGGCAAGGCGTCCAGGTCAGGACGAGCGCGGCCATAGCGCAAGCGTGAAGCCCGGCGAACGGTCCGCTCGGCACAGGCATCGAGCACCGCCTTGGCAGCGGCTCGGTCATTGCACACCAGCACCATGTCACAGCCGGCGTCGAGGGCCGCCTGGGCGCGCTCCACCGGCCCACCGGCGACCTGAGCGCCGGCCATGGTCAGGTCATCGGAAAAGATCAGGCCCTTGAAACCCAGGCTCTCACGCAGCATGCCAAGCCAGGGGCGCGAGAATCCTGCAGGCCTTGGGTCAAAGGCGGGATACACCACATGAGCCGGCATCATGCCATCGAGCTTGGGTGCCAGAGACTGAAACGGCACCAGGTCGTGCTGTCGGAGTTCGTCGAGGCTACGTTCGTCACGCGCGACTTCATGGTGGGTATCGGCCTTCACCCCGCCATGCCCCGGAAAGTGCTTGCCGATCGCCGCCATCCCTGCGTCGTGCAGTCCCTCGACGAAGGCACCCGCCAGCAGCGCCACGGTCTCGGGGTCACCGGCAAAGCTGCGATCACCGATCACCGATGACAGCCCGACGTCGACATCCAGCACCGGCGCGAAGCTCAGATCGAGGCCACAGGCGGCCATTTCCATACCCAGTAGCCAGCCGGCGTCCTGGCACAGCCGTACGGCCGTCTCGGGTGAGTCCAGGTACTCCTGCCCCAGGCGAGACATCGGCGGCAGCCGGGTGACTCCGTCTTTCAGGCGCTGGACACGCCCTCCTTCCTGGTCGATGCCCAGCAGAAGATCAGGACGCACCTCTCGAATCGACCGGCACAGTTCGCGCACCTGGTGCGCATCTCGAGTGTTGCGTCCAAACAGGATGACACCACCGGTGGCGGGATGCTCGAGCAGCGATCGCTCCTCTGCCGATAGCTCATGGCCATCGAGATCCAGCATCACGGGTCCGAACGTCTGGGTCATGTCGCTTACCTGATCGGAAAAAGGGAACAATTTTAGACTAATGGCTGAGCAGGTGACACCCCAAGGGCGACGCAGGAAGCCCGGCAAGGGACGTCCGGGCCCCTGACATCACCCGCTGCCTTGCCGTATCACCAGACAATCGCCTCTTGCCAACGGTAGAATAGCCTCCTTTGACCGCCCCCGAACCACGGAGCTCCTTTTGCTTTTTTCGGATGTCACTTTCGCTTCTCTTGCTCTTGTTGCTCTGCTGGGGTTATGCCTCGGCAGCTTTCTCAACGTCGTCATCACTCGCCTTCCGGTCATGTTGATGCAACAGTGGCGCACCGAGGCCCGCGCGGCTCTCGAATTGTCAGACGATACCGAGGAGCCACTGTCACTGGCCCACCCACGCTCTCGCTGTCCGCGCTGTCTCACCCCTATCGCCTGGCACGACAACCTGCCGTTGCTGGGATGGCTCAAGCGTCGCGGACGCTGCGCCAACTGCCAGGGACGCATCAGCATCCAGTATCCGCTGGTGGAACTGGCCAGCGCCCTGCTCGCGGTCTGCTTCTGCATCCTCCACGGACCCACCTGGCATGCCCTGTGGCTTTACGGCGCCAGCCTGACGCTGCTGGCCCTCGCGGTGATCGATCTGCGCACCCAACTACTTCCCGACGCCCTTACCCTGCCCCTGTTATGGTGTGGCCTGCTTTACCAACTGCTGTTCAGCCCCGCCAGTCTGGATGATGCGGTGATCGGGGCCACCGCCGGCTACGCCGTGCTGTGGGCCATCGGCAAGGCCTTTCACGTCCTCACCGGACGCGACGGCATGGGGCTTGGTGACGTCAAGCTGATTGCCGCACTCGGCGCCTGGCTCGGCTGGCAACTGTTGCCACTGGTGATATTGATCGCCGCCTTGCTAGGTGCAATTTCGGGTCTGCTGATACAGTGGAGGTCCCGACACCTGAGGGGCCAGCCCTTGCCGTTCGGTCCTTCGCTGGTATTGGCCGGCGGTCTCGGCCTGCTCGCCGGCAATGAACTGCTCACCGGATATCAGGCGCTGTCGGGACTGACATGAAGACGGCTGCGCTCGGTGAGACGGGGTGAATGGCGTCTCGAAATGCAGGGTTGCACCTCGTAAACTGCGTTCTCTCAGCGCTGCAACCTTTGATCGTCGCTTGCCGACGTTGCACTCAAGGCCCAGGCTACTGCACCACACAAGCACTACGCTGAACACACGAAGGGAGTACGGGTGGCATGATAATTGGACTGACTGGTGGCATCGCCTCAGGCAAATCGACGGTGGCCCGTCTGTTTGGCGATCACGGCGCTCGCTGGGTCGATGCCGACGATATCGCGCGCGAGGTGGTCGCCCCGGGCGAGCCGGCCCTCAAGGCCATCGTCGACCGATATGGAGATGCCATACTGACCAGGGAAGGTCGCCTCGACCGTGCAGCCCTGCGCGCCCTCGTCTTCGCCGACGAAAAGGAACGCCGCTGGCTTGAAGCGACCACCCATCCACGCGTGCGCGAACGGTTGGTCACGAGACTGTCACTGCTGCGGCAGCAAGACGCCCCCTATGTGCTGCTGGTTTCCCCGTTGCTGTTTGAATCCGGGCAGGTGGACATGGTCCAGCGCACCCTGGTGGTGGACGTACCAGAAGCGCTGCAGATCGAACGCACTACCCAGCGTGACGATGTCGACCTGGCCCAGGCCAAGGCTATCGTGGCCTCGCAGATGGGTCGTGACGAGCGGGTGTCACTGGCCGACGATGTCATCACCAATGACGGTGATCTAGCGGCGCTCTCCGAGGCCGTCAAGGCACTGGATGCCACCTATCGCAGGCTCGCCGCCAAGGCCTGAGCCTGCCTCTTCCGCTATCGACGTTTACGTCTTGCATCAGGAGCCCCACATGTCACACAGCACTCGTCAGGGCACCTTGAAGGTTGCCTGCCCACAATGTCGCAAGGAAGTACTCTGGACGCCCGAGAACAGCTATCGCCCCTTCTGCAGCAAGCGCTGTCGTCTTATTGACCTGGGGGCCTGGGCCGATGGCAGTCATCGCATTGCCGGCGAACCCGCCATGGACGAAACCAGCATCGATGAGTGGGTCGCCAGAGCCGAACGCGACCTGCACAACCAGGACTGAACGATGGACCGGCCAGGCACTGCCAGCGCCCCGTCACGGCCCGCCTACCAGCTATTGGCAGAGCTCGACGCAGGGTTCGATCGGATCATCGCGTGCGCCAGAGAGGTCGTCGACCGCTGGCAGGCATCACGCCTTCCTGCCTGGTCCTTCGATCGCGAGACAGCCGATGCGGACTGGCTGCGCCAGGCGTTACTGGATCTGTGGTATGTCGACGGCCAGGACGGCCGTGTCACACGCAGCTATATCGGTCTGGTGGCCGCAGACCCTGTCACCTGCGAGGCGGCTCTGGCGCTGAACCAGGCCAAGGCGGAGTTTTCTGAACGGCTGAGTGTCATTCGCCAGCAATCGCCCCAACTGATACCCGAGATCAAGGCCAGGCTGCCGATACGCCACCCGGAACTCAATGATCACCTGGGGGGCGCTGGCCTCGCCCGCCTCCATCTGAAACAGACCTGGCGCGCCCTGCCCATCGCCGAGGCGCCGGTGGAGCGGGTTCGTCTGGCCTGGTACGCCAGCGGACGCTCCATCACCCGCTTGAGCGTGGCCGAAGTCGAGCGCAAGCTGATGGCCTTCGACACCGAGTCACCGCACATTCGCATTCAACTCGAGCGCCTCGCCGGCATTCCTTCCAGCGAGCCCCTGGCCCAGGTGCAACGACAGGCACCGCTGATGCGAGCCAACCTCTTTTACCGGGACCCTCTGCCGGACGGTCGCCTCAGGCGTGCCATGAATGCGGCTCTACCCCTGCTTGTGCCCCAGGCGCAACTCCCCCATCACAACCTTCCGCCGGCACAACCGCCAGCCGAACGCCAACGCGCCCGGAGAAGCGACGAACGCCTCGAGGACACCCCCTTCCTGCCAAGCTTGAGAGTCTTTCGCTACCGCTGAAGGGCCCGGTGCGGCGCACGCCAGCGCGCCCGCTCAACGAGGCTTGCCCCTGACCTGCCAAAGCACCTGCACCCCGCCTCAGGCGCCTGCGTTCCGGCAACCGCCATAAGCAGCGCGCGCCTGTCGGCAAGCGCTGACATCAGCAATTGCTGACATCATTTTGCAGTATTTGCGCAAAGACGCCACGGCCTTTACCCACAGAGCCGTCGGAAAATCCCTGTCAAAATCGCACAGGTTGAAGTCCGGCAAGCTCCATCTCGATGACCCCTGACAAAGGCAGAGGTCATGCGGTCAGGCGATGCGCCCCATCGATTGCAGCGTGGCGACCAATTCCCGCACCGATTCAGGGGTCTGGGCATATTCCTGGATCAAGCCCTGCAGCCGCCGCTCGAAGTCCTCTTCCTTACGACGCTGCTCTTCTTCTTCCAGGCTGTCGATGGAGCGGACCGGAGGGCCGGTGGGGATCTCGGCGGCCTTGTTCGGGTTGTCCAGGCTGCGCAGCGCTTCCGCGAAGGCGTCATCCAATTCACGAAAGCGGCGAAGCTTCTCGCGTTCGTCCATAGGCTTTTGGGAACTCTGAGATTTCATTTGTTACCAGTCGTTAACGTCGATGGAGGTGCGACAGGTTCAGTATCCTGCGGCACCACCTTATCAAGAAAGGCTCGAAAATAACGCCTTTTTTACTTTCACAACAGCATGTTAGATATGCAATCCATCACTGACGTTTTGTGCACAAACGATCAAAACGGCACATTGCACTTGCCAGACAGGCGCGCTAGACTGCATAACTACGTAACAGGATGTATCCTAACGCTACAAACCTACACCATCATACCTCGGGACAGGCGGATGTTCCGACTACAACGACCAGCGATACGGACGCTCGGATTCGCTCTCCGAGGACCCAGGGAGGGTCGGGTCCGCGCCGATGGTTCAGGGAGGCAAGACCATGTTCAACGAGATGATGCGCGCCGAAATCTGGCTCCAGGAAACCCTGGACAGTCAGCTTAGTATCGAAGATCTTGCCACGCGTATGGGGTACTCCTCATCCCAGGTGCGTCGGCGCTTCCGCCAGTCGTTCGGCATTTCGCCAAGTGCCTACCGCGACATGCTGCGGCTCGAGAAGGCCGCCAGGCTGCTGATCCATACGCCCCACGGCGTGCATGATATCGCCAAGCGCTGCGGCTATCGCAATCACTCGGCGTTCACCCGCGCCTTCCAGCGCCGCTACCGTGTCGCTCCCCGGGAGTACCGTCAGAACCAGCGTCTGGAACTCTATCGCCAGCGCCACAATCTGCCCCACTTCTCGGTGAAGATGGCCGACCTGCCGCTGCGGCGTGCCGCGGTCACCCGCCTCTATCAGCCGCCCGAAATCATCGAGAACCTGGACAACTGGCAGCGTAATGCCGAAGGCGCCTACGATCTTCCGGCACGCCTCACCAACGCGGCACCGATCGCTATTCTTCACGATCACCCGCTGGCCAGCGAGGCGCCCCGTATCGACCTGGGTGTCCACGTCGACGAAGAACACGCACACCGCCTGGCGCTGCCACTGCCGTTCCGCCTGGTCATGCTGCCGGCCCAGCGACACGCCTGCATCACCCTCGAGGACAGCTCACACCTGACCAGCGCCATGCTGTTCATGGCCTGTCGCGGCCTGTCTGAACACGGCGTCTACCTGAGCGGCGAAGCGCCTCAGCTGGTCAAAGGCAAGTATGGGCTGGAACTGCGACTGCCGCTACTCGAAGAGGACTGATCGCTTAGCCTCTCCGAGCCCGCAAGCCTCCCTTCTGGTGGCCACTTCGGTGGCCACCTTTTGCGTTCCATCATACCAGAATTCAAGCAAAGTACCGGCAACGACAAGGCCACAGCCCCGCTTCGCCTGGATCACACTGTTCCTGCATCACACCGGTGCAGTGGGAGGCCACGCTTCGTCCCCTCCCCGGAAACCAGAAACATCGCAAGGGGCAGTCGAAGCTTCGGGCTTCGGGCTTCGCCTCCAACGAGACGCAGCCGATCAAGGAATACCGTGCAAAAAGAAACCGTCCCGAACAATACGACGACGTCACTGTCATGTCGATGGTTCAAGACGGCTTCTGGCACCGCAAGCCTGAAGATCGAAACAGTGCCGGACCGATGCAACGTCCAAGGCACTGGCTCATCTGCGGCTCAAACAATCATCAGTCTTCTACACGCACCAGCCAGGACTCGACGGTGTCATTACCGTGCTCTTCCTTCCAGGCCTTCAACGTCTTCTGATTGCCACCACGAGTTTCGACGACTTCGCCGGTATTCGGGTTCTTGTAGATCTTGAGCTTGCGCTTGCGACGACCGCCAGCGGCCGGGGCAGCGGCCTTTGCCGGGGAAGCAGCGGACTTCGGATCCAGGATGGCGATGACGTCAGATGCGCTCTTGTCGAACTCTTTCATCAGCTCTTCGAGCTTTCCCTTGAACTCGAGTTCGGACTTGAGACGGTCATCGTTCTGGAGCTGACCAAGTCTTTCCTGCAGTTGCTGGAGCTGCTGCTCCATCTGCATATAGTCATTCAAAAGTGAAGACATTAAGGTACGCCTATAGTAGTTGCTTTCGGATGCAGGGGCATTATCACTCCTGCATGAGTATATGACAACCAGCCAAACGACGTTATTCAAACGTTATTGGCCAAAAGCAAAGTCAAAATCCTGTCAAACAAACGGTAGATGCTTACAACAAGGGCATCAACCCTAAAACACGTCCCCTCAAGCATATGCGGTAAAAACTCGCCCAACTCACCAATAATACTGAGGCAGCGCCGCCACGAGGGACATTCCAGCCCTCTACAATTTCTTACATATAAAAAAAGAGCGCTCCCCGAAGGAAGCGCTCTTGACCATTACCAGTCCCGAACAGTGTCGGGGTCCGGCTTAGTCCTGACCCATCTGCTGCTTGATCAGGTCGCCGATGGTGGTCGGGCCACCGGTCTCGACTTCCTGGTCGCGCAGCTTGCTCATGTTGCGACGGGTGTCGTCCTGGTCCTTGGCCTTGACGGACAGGGCGATCTGACGGTTCTTGCGATCGACACCGACGATACGGGCCTCGACGCTGTCGCCTTCGTTCAGCACGTTGCGCGCGTCTTCGACACGGTCAGCGCTGATCTCGGACGCCTTGAGCACGGCAACGACGTCAGTCGCCAGCTCGACGTGAGCTTCCTTGGCGTCAACCTCGACGACACGACCGGTAACGATGGTGCCCTTGTCGTTGACAGCCAGGAACTCGGCAACCGGGTCGGTATCGAGCTGCTTGATACCCAGGGAGATGCGCTCACGCTCCGGATCGATGGACAGGATGACGGCTTCGGCCTCATCGCCCTTCTTGAAGGAACGCACGGCTTCTTCGCCAGTCTCGGTCCAGGAGATGTCGGACAGGTGAACCAGGCCGTCGATGCCGCCGTCCAGACCGATGAAGATACCGAAGTCGGTGATGGACTTGATGGTACCGGCAACGCGGTCGCCCTTGTTGAACTGGGCGTTGAAGGTTTCCCACGGGTTGGCGGTGCACTGCTTGATACCCAGGGAGATACGACGACGCTCTTCGTCGATATCCAGCACCATGACGTCAACATCGTCACCGACCTGAACCACCTTGGACGGATGGATGTTCTTGTTGGTCCAGTCCATTTCGGAGACGTGAACCAGACCCTCGACACCCTCTTCCAGCTCGGCGAAGCAGCCGTAGTCGGTGAGGTTGGTGACACGGGCGTGCACCTTGGTGCCTTCCGGGTAACGATCCTTGATGTTGACCCACGGATCTTCGCCCAGCTGCTTCAGACCCAGGGAGACGCGGTTGCGCTCGCGGTCGAACTTCAGCACCTTGACGGTGATCTCGTCGCCGACAGCCACGATCTCGCTCGGATGCTTGATGCGCTTCCAGGCCATATCGGTGATGTGGAGCAGGCCGTCAACGCCGCCCAGATCAACGAAGGCACCGTAGTCGGTCAGGTTCTTGACGATACCGATGATCTGCTGGCCTTCCTGCAGGGTGGCGAGCAGCGCTTCACGCTCGGCGCTGTTCTCGGCTTCGAGAACGGCACGACGGGAAACGACAACGTTGTTGCGCTTCGGATCGAGCTTGATGACCTTGAAGTCGAGCTCTTTGTTCTCCAGGTGCGTGGTGTCGCGCACCGGACGAACGTCGACCAGAGAGCCGGGCAGGAAGGCACGGATGGAGTCGACGTCGACAGTGAAGCCGCCCTTGACCTTGCCGTTGATCACGCCCTTGACGATCTCTTCCTTCTCGAAGGCAGCTTCCAGCACCTTCCACGCTTCGGCACGCTTGGCCTTCTCGCGGGACAGGCGGGTTTCGCCGAAGCCGTCTTCCACAGCTTCGAGGGCCACGTGGACCTCGTCACCGACGGCAATGGTCAGTTCGCCGCTGTCGTCGCGGAATTGCGCGGCAGGGATCTGACCTTCGGACTTCAGGCCGGCATTGACGGTGACCCAGTCACCTTCGATGTCGACGACAGTAGCCGCGACGATCGCGCCCGGCTCCATGTTGATGTCCTGGAGAGACTGTTCAAACAGTTCAGCAAAGCTTTCGCTCATGATGTTCCTACGTGATCAACGTTGAGTGCGGCAGGGCCGCTTCTCCGCACCACCAGCAAGTGCGGGCCATATTCAAAAACCCCCGGGGATGTTGGCACTGGTTGGACCTGACCGAGTTTTCCGTTTCCTGTACTCGGGCACGTCGTGACATCTGGCCGGGGACGCCGCAAGGGAGTTCAGGTGCCGGACAGGAGCCCCTTTCGGGACAACAGTTCGGACAGCCGATCAACCACTTCCGGTATGCTCAGGCGGGTCGTGTCGAGCTCGATGGCATCATCGGCCGGCACCAACGGCGCCACGCTACGCTGCGTATCGCGGTCGTCGCGCGCCTGAATCTCCTTCAAAAGACTCGATAGACTAGCATCCACCCCGGCCTCCCGCAACTGCAGGTGACGCCGGCGCGCCCTTTCCTCGGCGCTGGCGGTCAGAAATATCTTCAGGGGCGCATCGACGAACACCACGGTGCCCATGTCACGGCCATCGGCGACCAGGCCGGGCGCCTGGCGGAAGTCCCGCTGACGCTCGAGCAGCGCCTGGCGCACCGCCGGCAACGCCGCCACCAGAGAGGCGCTGTTTCCCACCTGCTCGGTGCGAATCTCGCGAGTCACGTCACGCCCTTCGAGCTCGACCACCGCCTCGCCATTCTCGGCGCGAAAGACCACATCGAGGGCCGAGGCCAGTGCCGCCAGCGCCGGCTCATCGTCCAGCGCGATGCCCTTGCCGATAGCCGACAGCGCGGTCAGTCGGTAGAGGCTGCCGCTATCCAGCAGATGCCAGCCCAGTCGCTCGGCAATCAGCCGGCTGATGGTGCCCTTGCCGGCGCCGCCGGGGCCATCGATGGTCAGCACCGGGGCCGAATGGTCGTCATGATCGCTCATGCCTGCTCCTCGCGTACCTCTTCGAGTTCAAGGCCGACACCTCGTGCCAGCTCCACAAAGCCGGGGAAGGACGTGGCCACGTTGGCGCAGTCGTTGACCTCGATCGGGCTTGATGCGCGCAGGGCCGCGATGGTGAAGGCCATGGCGATGCGATGGTCCTCATGACTGTCCACGCGCCCGCCGCCATAGTTGGCGCCATCGCCGCCCTTGCCGACGATGTCGATGCCATCGTCATAAAGGGTGTTGTCGATACCCAGCACGCTCATGCCGTCGGCCATGGACTGCAGGCGGTCGGACTCCTTGACCCGGAGCTCCTCGGCGCCGCGCAGTCGCGTGGTGCCTTCGGCGTTGGCCGCGGCAATGAACAGTGCCGGGAACTCGTCGATGGCCAGCGGCACCTGGTCCTCGGGAATGTCGATGCCCTTTAGCGGCCGATAGCGGATATGCAGGTCGGCGACCGGCTCGCCCCCTACCTCTCGCTCGTTCTCGAGGCGCAGATCCGCCCCCATGGCGGTCAGGATGTTGATCACCCCGATCCGGGTCGGATTGATGCCGACGTGTTCCAGCACCAGATCCGACCCCAGGGTGATGGCCGCCGCCACCAGGAAGAAGGTCGCCGAGGAGATATCCGACGGCACATCGATCGGACCAGCGGCCAGCTTCCCGCCGCCCTGCAGCCAGCAGGTATCGCCCTCGCGCTCGACGGCGTAGCCAAAGCCATTGAGCATGCGCTCGGTGTGATCGCGGGTCGGTGCGGGTTCACGCACTCGGGTCTCGCCCTCGGCAAACATCCCCGCCAGCAGCAGACAGGACTTCACCTGGGCGCTGGCCATGGGCATGTCATAGTGGATGCCCTTCAGCGCCTGGCCGCCCTTGATCCTGAGCGGAGGACGCCCGCCTTCGGCGGTGTCGATCACCGCCCCCATCTGGCGCAGCGGATCGGCCACCCGCCCCATGGGACGACGTGTCAGCGAGGTATCACCGGTCAATTCAGTGTCGAAGGCCTGCCCCGCCAGCAGCCCGGCAAACAGCCGCATGGCGGTGCCGGCATTGCCGACGTAGAGCGGACCTGCCGGCTTCTTCAGGCCGTGCATGCCGACCCCGTGGATGGTCACGCGGCCCTGGTGCGGTCCCTCGATGGCCACCCCCATCTCGCGGAAGGCCTGGAGCGTGGCGAGGCTGTCCTCGCCCTCGAGGAATCCGGACACCTCGGTAACGCCCTCGGACAGCGCACCAAGCATGATCGAGCGATGGGAAATCGACTTGTCGCCGGGGACCCGGATGCGACCGGTGACGCTTCCGCCCGGGGCCACCCGGTAGCGCAGCATGGCTGATTCTTGCATCTGATATTCCGCCTGATAGCTGGTCTGATTCAACAGAGTATCGAAATAGTGGCGCGCATGACTGGCGCGGTCGAAGGTGGCCAGCAGACCGTCGCCATCACCACGGTTCACCGCGTCCCTGAGTCGGGCCAGACCTGACTCGAAGTCATCCAGGGCTTCGAGCACGGCGCCCCGGTTGGCCTGAAAGATGTCTCGCCACATCACCGGATCACTACCGGCGATGCGGGTGAAGTCGCGAAAGCCGCCGGCGGCGTAGCGAAAGATCTCGAGGCGCTCATCCTGGCGCGCCAGGGTATCCACCAGCGAGAAAGCCAGCAGATGCGGCAGATGGCTGGTGCGCGCCAGCACCTGATCGTGGCGAGCCACGTCCATCTCCAGCACCTCGGCACCGGTCAACTGCCACAGGACCCGCACACGCTCAAGCGCATCGGGGTCGGTGGCGCAGGTCGGCGTCAGGATCACCTTGTGGGCCTGGTACAGCTCCGGATTGGCCGCCGCCACGCCGCTCTTTTCCGACCCGGCGATAGGATGCCCCAGCACAAAGCGCGCGGGAAGCTCACCGAAGGCCTCGATGGCGGCCGCCTCGATCGCTGCCTTGGTGCTGCCGACGTCGGTGATCACCAGATCGCCGGCAGCGCGGCCACGCAACGCGCCTAGCTCGCCCATGACCTGGCCCATGGCCAGCACCGGTACCGCCAGCACCACCAGGGTAGCACCCTCGATAACCTCGGAGAGTTGTGTCGAACCCGCGTCGATCAACCCCATGCGACGTCCGCACTCAAGCTCCTTCGGGTCTGGGTCACAGGCCAGGATGAGACTGTCATCCCCCTGCCCCACCCCCGCCTTGCGCAAGGCGGCGGCCAGCGACCCTCCGATCAAGCCAAGTCCAACGATGACGATGCGTGAAGCCCGAGGCAAGGATGCGGGTACTGCGCCACGCGTTGCGACTTCCTGCATTGCGACGTCCTGCATTCCTTCTTGCTGCATTCCTTCTTCCTGCATTACTACAGGACCCCCTGGGGGTAGGAGCCGAGCACCTTGACCTCGGAGACTCGCAGGCGCACCTCCTCGAGCAGCGCCGACACTCGCGGCTCCTCGACGTGGCCACAGAAGTCGATGAAGAACACATAGTTCCAGGCACCGGTACGCGAGGGACGCGTCTCCAGACGCGTCAGGTCGATCTGGTGGCGGTGGAACGGCTCGAGCAGGTCGTGCAAGGCACCCGGCTGGTTACGGGTCGCCACCACCAGCGACGTCTTGTCGACCCCGGACATGGGCACGTCCTGGTTGCCGATGATCAGGAAACGCGTGGAGTTGTCCGGGCGATCCTCGATCTTCTCGGCCACGTGGCTAAGGCCATAGAGCTTGGCCGCCATGTCGCCGGCGATGGCCGCACTGTGCCACTCGCTCTTGACCAGCCTGGCCGCCTCGGCGTTGGACGACACCGGCACCCGCTCGGCGTGGGGGAAGTGGGCATCGAGCCATTTGCGACACTGGGCGAAGGACTGAGGGTGCGAGTAGATACGCGACACCTTGTCCTTGAGGGTAGTGTCGGCCACCAGCAGGTGATGGTGGATGCGCAGCACCACCTCACCGCTGATGCGCAGCCCCGAATCGATGAAGGAATCCAGGGTATGGTTGATCACGCCTTCGGTGGAGTTTTCCACCGGTACCACGCCGTAGTTCACCGCGCCGGCCTCGACCTCACGGAAGACCTCGTCGATGGCCGCCATGGGCAGGCTGATGGCGCTGTCGCCGAAGTGCTTGAGCGCAGCCTGCTGGGTAAAGGTACCCTCGGGGCCGAGATAGGCCACCTTGATCGGCTGTTCCAGCGCCAGGCAGGCCGACATGATCTCGCGAAACAGCCGTGCCATTTCTTCGCTGTCCAGCGGCCCCTGGTTGAGCTCCATCACCCGGCGCAGCACCTGGGCCTCGCGCTCGGGGCGATAGAACACCGCCTGGGGGTCGCTTGCGGTCTTGGTCTCCGCCACCTGGCGCGCACACTCGGCACGCTCGCTGATCAGGCGCAGGATCTCGGTGTCGATATGGTCGATGCGCTGACGCAGCGACGAGAGGTTCGGCTCTTGCGAATCACTCATGGGTTGTCTCCTTGTAACGCCCCGTGACCGGGCGTTGACGCATGGCTGGCGAAACCTGGCCCCGCCACCTCTTTACTGGGTGCGCCAGCTCTCGCACGAACCTCAGCCGCGCCGCTTCTCGAAATCGCCCATGAACGCCACCAGGGCGTCCACCGCGGCCTCAGGCACCGCGTTATAGAGGCTTGCGCGCATACCGCCGACGCTGCGATGGCCCTTGAGATTCAAAAGCCCCGCTGCTTCCGCCTCTTCCAGGAAGGCGTTATCCAGGGCGCTGTCGGCCAGCACGAAGGGCACATTCATCTTCGAGCGATTACGCACCGCGATGGGGTTGGAATAGAAGTCGCTGCGGTCGATGGCCTCGTAGAGCTTGGCCGCCTTGCGATCATTGATCTCGGCCATCGCCTCGAGACCCCCGACGTCGCGCTTGAGCCAGTCGAACACCAGACCCGCCAGGTACCAGCTATAGGTAGCCGGCGTGTTGATCATCGACCCTGCCTCGGCCAACTGACGATAGCTGAACAAGGACGGCATCTCGCTCACCGCCTGGTCGAGCAGATCATCACGCACGATCACCAGCACCAGCCCGGCCGGCCCGATGTTCTTCTGGGCGCCAGCGTAGATCACACCGAAGCGCGAGACGTCCAGCGGCTCAGACAGGATGGTCGAGGAAAGATCCGCCACCAACGGCACCTCTACCCCGTCGCCGCGCCGCGCCACGGGCACAAAGTCCAGTGCCAGACCACCGATGGTCTCGTTGGGGGTCACGTGGAGGTAGGCGGCGTCGTCGGACAGCGCGATATCAGCCTGCTGCGGTGCTTCGACATGGCCATTCTCGGCGCTGGAGGCGGCAATGTGGGCGCTGCCGAATAGATGCCGCGCCTCCTTGATCGCCTTGTTGCCCCAGATACCGGTTTCGATGAAGTTGGCCCGGCCGCCGTGGCCAAGCAGGTTCATGGGCACCGCGGCAAACTGCTGGGTGGCACCACCCTGGGTGAACAGCACCCGATAGTTGTCGGGCACTGCGAGCAGTTCACGCAGGTCGGCCTCGGCGCGCTCGGCGATGGCCACGTACTCGCTGGAGCGGTGGCTCATCTCCATCACCGAGAGCCCACGGCCCTGATAGTCCAGCATCTCGCGCTGGGCACGTTCGAGTACTGCGGTAGGCAGCGCGGCGGGCCCCGCGCAGAAATTGTAGTGGCGTGTCATGGTGTCCTGGCGATTGATCGTCAAGGGCAGGCGTCCGGCGACGCCCGCCAGTCACTATATAGGTGGGCCACGGCGTCCATCGCGGACACCGTGGCACCCCGGATCAGTCGTTATTGTCGGTATTGCTGTCGTCGGCCGCGCTGTCGTCGCCCGGTTCGGCGCTGCCACCCTCGGCGGCGTCATCTGCCGAGTTCTCGACGGCGTCCTCACTACCTTCTTCGCCCTCGGCATCGAGCTCGTCGTCGCCTTCAAGCTCCTGGATACGCACGGTCTTGACCAGCGCCTCGGCCTCGCCGAGGCGGATCAGGGTGACGCCCTGGGTGTTGCGCGAACTGATCGAGACTTCCTCGACCCGGGTGCGCACCAGGGTGCCGCGATCGGTGATCAGCATCATCTCATCGCTGGAACAGACCTGCATCGCCGCCACCATGGCGCCATTGCGGGCGCTGGTCTGCATCGCGATCACGCCCTGGCCGCCACGACCACGCAGCGGGAACTCCTCGAGACGGGTACGCTTGCCGTAGCCGTTTTCGCTGCCGGTGAGGATATAGATCTGGCCGTCGTCACCGCTGGCGTCGACATCACCGGCCTCGCCATGCTCACCGCCCTCGGCGTCGGCATCGATCTCGAGACTCTGCGGGATGATCAGGCTGATCACCTCGGCGCCATCGAGCAGTCGCATGCCACGCACACCGCGCGCGGTGCGGCCCATGGCACGGACCTGGGACTCCTCGAAGCGGATCGCCTTGCCGTTGGACGACAGCAGCATGGCGTGGTCGCTGCCGGAGGTAATGGCGGCGCCCACCAGGCGATCGCCCTCCTCCAGGTCGATGGCGATCAGGCCAACGCTGCGCGGACGCGAGAACTGCTCAAGGCTGGTGCGCTTGACCGTGCCCCGGGCGGTGGCAAAGAAGATGTAGCAGTCCGGATCATAGTCCTTGACCGGCATGATGGCGTTGATCGACTCGCCTTCTTCCAGCGGCAGCAGGTTGACCAGCGGCTTGCCGCGGGACCCGCGACTGGCCGCAGGCATCTCGTAGACCTTGAGCCAGTAGACCTTGCCGCGATTGGAGAACAGCAGCACGGTGTCGTGGGTCGAGGCCACCAGCAGGTGCTCGATGACGTCCTCGTCCTTCATCGCGGTGGCCGACTTGCCACGACCACCACGACGCTGGGCCTGATAGTCCGACAACGGCTGGGTCTTGGCGTAACCGGAACGGGACACCGTGACCACCATGTCTTCCTCGGCGATCAGGTCCTCGATGGACAGGTCCAGGTGGCTTGCCTGAATGTCGGTACGACGCTCGTCGGCGAACTGATCGCGCACCGCGATCAGCTCTTCGCGAATCACCTCGAGCAGGCGATCGGCGGAGGCCAGGATGGCCATCAGCTCGGCGATCTTCTCGAGGATCGACAGATACTCGTCGAGCAGCTTCTCGGTCTCGAGGCCGGTCAGGCGGTGCAGGCGCAGCTCGAGGATGGCCTGGGCCTGGGCCGGCGACAGACGGTACTCGCCTCCGGCCTGGTCCAGACCAAAGCCTTCTTCCAGGTCTTCGGGCTTGCACGAGGTGGCGCCGGCGCGCTCCAGCATGCCGGTGACCTGGCCGGGCTGCCAGGACTTGGCCAACAGCTTTTCCTTGGCTTCGGCAGCATTCGGCGAGGCCTTGATCAGCTCGATCACCTCGTCGATGTTGGAGATCGCCACCGCCAGGCCTTCGAGGATGTGGCCGCGCTCACGCGCCTTCTTCAGTTCGAACAGGGTGCGCCGGGTGACCACCTCGCGACGGTGGCGAATGAAGGCCTCGAGCACCTGCTTGAGGTTCATGGTCTTCGGCTCGCCGTCCTCCAGCGCCACCATATTGATGCCGAAGACATTCTGCAGCTGGGTCTGGGCGAACAGGTTGTTCACCACCACCTCGCCACTCTCGCCGCGCTTGACCTCGATCACCACCCGCAGACCGTCCTTGTCGGACTCGTCGCGCAACTCGGCGATTCCCTCGATCTTCTTGTCCTTGACCAGCTCGGCGATCTTCTCGATCAGCCGCGCCTTGTTCACCTGGTAAGGCAGCTCGGTGACGATGATGTGGTCACGGCCGGACTTGTCGTCGTGTTCGATGGTGTGCTTGGCGCGAATGTAGATGCGCCCGCGGCCGGTACGATAGGCCTCGAGGATGCCCGCGCGGCCGTTGATGATACCGCCGGTGGGGAAGTCGGGCCCCGGCACATGCTCCATCAGATCATCGACGCTCAGGGTGTAGTCGTCGACTAGCGCCAGGCAGGCGTTGATGATCTCGTTCATGTTGTGGGGCGGGATATTGGTCGCCATGCCCACGGCGATGCCCGAGGAGCCGTTGACCAGCAGGTTCGGCACCTTGGTCGGCAGCACGTCGGGGATCCGCTCGGTACCGTCGTAGTTGTCGACCCAGTCGACAGTATCCTTCTCGAGATCGGCCAGCAGCTCGTGGGCCAGGCGCGCCATGCGCACCTCGGTGTAACGCATGGCGGCGGCGTTGTCGCCGTCGATGGAGCCGAAGTTGCCCTGGCCATCGACCAGCACGTGGCGCATCGAGAAGTCCTGGGCCATACGCACGATGGTGTCGTACACCGCACTGTCGCCGTGGGGGTGGTACTTACCGATCACGTCACCCACCACACGGGCGGACTTCTTGTATGGCTTGTTCCAGTCGTTACCCAGCTCGTGCATCGCAAACAGCACACGCCGATGAACCGGCTTCAGGCCATCGCGCACGTCCGGCAGCGCTCGGCCGATGATCACGCTCATCGCGTAATCGAGGTACGACTGCTTCAGCTCGTCCTCGATATTGACTGGCAGAATCTCTCTGGCGATGTCACCCATGGGTCGTCAAGTCCTTTGCACAGCAACAGGTAGGCGCGTCACGCAGCCGTGACAAGGCGCACAAATACAGCGACCTAGCATACCACCCTTGGGGCCTTCCGCGCAGCGTCTGTCGTTGTGTGCGGCGCCTTGACCGCTGCCGTCATGACACCACCAGCGGCGCCAGGGCATCACGCAGCTCACCCTCGATCGCCACCGCACTGTTGCTGGCCACGTCCAGCAGCACGAAGGTCAGCTCGGCGCGAGCCACCAGGGCACCATCGCGGCGGCGCAGGATCTCGTGGCGCATCCTGGCGCTGCGCCCGCCCAGGGCCGACAGACGGGTGGAAATGTCCAGCTCGTCACCGGCCACCGCCGCCTGGCGATAGTCGATATTGAGATTGACCGCGACGAAGGCGACATCTCCCTTTCCCAAGCGAGACATCAGCGCCGGATGCTTGTCGAAATAGTCCCAGCGCCCTTCCTCCATGAACTCCAGGTAACGGGCGTGATTGACGTGGCCATAACCGTCAAGGTGGTAGCCACGAACCTTCAGCGAAGTGGTGCTGATAGCGTCTTCCATGTCATTGCTCCTCATTTAAACTACTGTTTGATTCTGACCTCGAGCGGGCAAAGTGGCAACACTGTCACCAAAGAGGGACGGGCGCGGGCGACGCAGCCTGCTAGGCTTGGCCGCAACCCTGTTCAATCGACCATTGCGATGGCTGGCAACTGGCACCCGAAGGGACCATTCGCCATAATGTGCCTCCTTTTTGACCCGAGAATTGCTCCATGTGGTTCAAGCACTTGCACCTCTACCGTCTGCACGACGCCAGCACCCTGGACAGCGAGCAGCTGGAGACGGCCCTCGCCGAACAGGCTTTCCGCCCGCTCGGTGGCACCGAAGCCCGCCGCATCGGCTGGACGACGCCTGCCGGACGGGGTAGCGATCGCTATCTCCACGAGCTGCAGGGCCAGCGCCTGATGACCGCCCTGCGCCAGGAGCGCATCCTGCCCGCTTCGGTGGTCCGCGAAGAAGTCGACGAGCGCGTCGAGGTCATCGAGACCCAGGAAAGCCGCAAGCTACGCCGCCAGGAAAAGCAGGCAATCAAGGAGCAGGTCTACGAGGAACTGTTGCCCAGGGCCTTCGTACGCAGCCAGAAGACTGACCTCTGGTGGGATACCCGGCGAAACTTGATCGCCGTCAACAGCTCCAGCCGAAAGCGCGCCGAAGAGCTGCTGGATCTGTTGCGCGAGTCCCTGGGAAGCCTCAAGGTAACGCCGCTCTCGGCCCAGACACTGCCGATTCGCGCCATGACCACCTGGCTCAACGACGCCTCCTCGCGCCCCGCCGACATGCTGCTCGGCGACCAGGTCGAACTCAAGGCCAAGGGCGACGATGGCGTGCTCAAGGCGCGCCAGGTGGACCTGGACGGCGACGACATTCAGCAACTGCTCGAAAGCGGCCGACAGGCCAGCAAGCTGGCGCTGGGCATGGAGGGGCGCCTGCGTTTCGTGCTCCACGACGACCTGGCGGTCAAGTCACTGGCCTTCGATGACGCCCTGATCGACGAAGCCAACCAGGCAGATGACGGCGACGATGCCGTGCTGCGCATGGAAACCGACTTCATTCTGATGGCCCAGACCCTGGGTGAAAGCGTCGACCGCCTGATCGACTGGCTGGGCGGCGAAGCCCAGAGTTCTTCTGTTTCGGCTACTGACCTCACTGCGACGACACCATGACTTCGACATCCGATGCCCCGCAGGATCCCTGGCACGATATTCGCCCCTATCAGGACGACGAGGTGGCGACGACCCTGACTCGCCTGGCAGAGGACCCGGAGCTGTTGAGCGCCCTGACCCGCTACCGGCTGCCGCGCCTTTCCCGCATGATGCCCCGCCTGTCACGCACGCTGGCCAGCTGGGCGATCAAGCGCGAGACCCGCGACGTCACCAGCGTGACGGCGTTTCAGCAACGCATCGCGGCCTACATGCAGCGCATGCTGAAGACCTCCACCGACGACTTTCGCGTCGACGGCCTCGATCGTCTGGCCCCCGATACCGCCTACCTGTTTATCGGCAACCATCGCGATATCTCGCTGGATCCGGCCTTCGTCAACTATGCGCTGTACCTCGCCGGCCGCAACACCGTGCGCATTGCCATCGGTGACAACCTGCTCAAGAAGCCCTACGTCACCGATCTGATGCGGCTCAACAAGAGCTTCATCGTGCCGCGCAGTGCTCGCGGCAAGCGCGCCATGCTGCAGGCCTACCACAAGCTGTCGAGCTACATCCGCCACTCCATTCAGGACGACAATCACTCGATCTGGATGGCCCAGCGCGAAGGCCGGGCCAAGGACGGCATCGATCGTACCGACCCCGCGATCATCAAGATGATGACCATGGCCCACCGTGCCGACAACCGTCATGCGCCGCTCGGGGAAGGCATTGAAGCCCTGCGCCTGGTACCGGTATCGATCAGCTACGAGTACGATCCCTGCGACGTGCAGAAGGCCAGGGAGCTGAAAGCCGTCAGTGAAGACGGCAGCTACAACAAGAGCGAGTTCGAGGACATCAGCTCCATCGTCGCCGGCATCACCGGCCACAAGGGGCGTGTTCATCTGCGCTTCGGCACGCCGATCGATCGCAGCTTCGATACGCCGGAAGCGGTCGCTGCCGAGATCGACCGCCAGGTGCTGAGCGGCTATCACCTCTTTCCCAGCCACCATCTGGCGCTGGAGGCCCTGGGCAGCCATCCTGAGCTGGTAGACCTGTCCGAGGTGTCAGAGGCCGACCGCGATCGGTTCGCGCAACGGCTTTCCGAAGTCCCGGAAGACCTCAGATCCTGGTGGCTGGCCCAGTACGCCAACCCTGTCATCAACTGCGCGCGGAGCGAGCCTTCGTCGTGAGCCAGAAAAGCCAGCCGGGGCGCTCCAGACACGCCTTTGCCTGGACGGCCCAGGGCGTCACCCTGATCGGCGCCGGCGTGGACCTTGTCGTCGGCGTGCTCAAACTGGTGACCGGTGTGATCGTCGGGTCGGCCGCCCTGATTGCCGACGGCATCCACTCCTTTTCGGATATCGTCACCGACGCCTTCGTGCTGGCGGCCACCCACTACGGCCGCCAGGAACCCGACCGCGACCATCCCTACGGCCACGGCCGAATCGAGACCCTGGCGACACTGTGGCTCGGCAGTGTGCTGATCTTCGTCGCTGGTGCCATCGCCTGGTCGAGTGTCGAGCGCCTGCTCGATCGGTCTTCGAGCGCCGCACCCGGCCTCGTTGCCATCGCCGTGGCCGTAGTCTCGCTGCTGGCCAAAGAGGCGATCTACCACTACACCTTGCGCGCCGCCCGCCGCTTCGACTCACCGCTGCTCGAGGCCAACGCCTGGCACTCGCGTACCGATGCCATGTCCACCCTGGTGGTGCTGGTCGGCCTGGTGGCGGGGCAGTTCGGCGTCGGCTGGATGGACGCGGTGGCCGCCATCGTGGTCGGTCTGATGGTGGGTTGGGTCGGCGGACGGCTGATGTGGCAGTCTTCGCGGGAGCTGATCGACACCGCCCTGCCGGTCGAAGAGCAGCGTGCGATGCGCCGACTGGCGGAGTCGGTCCCGGGCGTCAAGAGCGTGCACGATCTGCGCACCCGCCAGCTCGGAAGCGACGTCGTGCTCGATCTGCATATCGTGGTCGCTCCCAGGGTCACGGTGTCCGAAGCCCACGAGATCGGTAATGCGGTCAGTCGACAACTACGCGAAGCGCACACCCGCCTGAAGGATGTCACCTTCCACATCGACCCCGAGGACGACGAAGGACAGACCGAACACAGCCTGCGCCCGGGCTTGCCGCTGCGCGAGGAGATCGAGCAACTGCTGGATGAACGCTGGTCGCATCAGCGTGCCTGGCAACACCGTACGGCGCTGAATCTGCACTATTTGGATGACCGCATCGACATTTCGTTGTACGTTGACTCTGATATCCATCATGGGGATCTCGATGACTTGGCTCATCAATTGTGCCGAGACCTCGACACCCTGCCCTGGGTAGGCCAACTGAAGCTGTGGCAAGGGCCCGGCAAGGCCTGACCTCCGCCCGGCTTGGAACTCGCCATGAGCCCAGATGCCGTCTTGTCTCGCCCGTCTCGCCGCCGCCCCCCTTCCTGGCTCGCCTGGGGGTCTGCGAGCCTGTTGGGCGCCTTCCTGGTGCTGGCACCTGCACCGGTGGACGCGACGCTCGACCATGCGCGAATGCGCGCGGCCATGAGCGCCGAGTACGGCAGTCAGGGGGTAAGAGCCCTGGACGAATGGCTCAACCTGATCAATCGCCTGAGAGGCGCCGACCTTCGTACTCAGCTTCGCGACGTCAACGACTTCTTCAATCGCAAGATGCAGTGGCTCGAGGATCGCACCATCTGGCGCCAGAGCGACTACTGGGCTACTCCCATCGAATCGCTGGGACGCGGCGCAGGCGACTGCGAAGATTACTCCATCGCCAAATACGTGACCCTCAAGGAGCTCGGCATTCCCATCAGCAAGTTGCGCATGATCTATGTGCGTGCTCGACTGGGACGTAGCCAGATCACCCAGGCCCATATGGTGCTCGGCTACTACGAGACGCCAGGCGCCGAGCCCCTGATTCTCGACAACATTGCCGCCGGCATTTCCCGTGCCAGCCTGCGCACCGATCTGGACCCGCTATTCAGCTTCAACAGCAGTGGCCTGTGGGCGGGTGGCACCACCCAATCGCGGGCGGATCCTCTGGCGCGCCTGTCGCGCTGGCGAAACGCGCTGGATCGCATGCGCCAACAGGGAATCCAGTGACATCATGCCAATCCTTCATCTAGAGACGCCGCCATGTCGTTGATCAAACAACTCTGGCTCGCCATCATTGCCATCCTGCTGATTGCCCTGATCGGCAGTCTGGTGGTGGCCGTATCGGGCAGCCGCGCCTACATCGAACAGGAAATACTGATCAAGAACGCGGACAACGCCAATGCCCTGGCGCTGAGCATGAGCCAGATGCCTGACAAGGATGAAGTGACGCTGGAGCTTTTGATCTCGGCGCAGTTCGACACCGGCCACTACCGCAAGATCCAGCTGCTGGACACCCAGGACAGACCGATCATTCGTCGCGTCTCTTCAGCCCCCGAGGATACCGGCGTGCCGGGATGGTTCCGTGAGCTGGTCGCCTTCGAGGTCCCCGCCGGCACTGCGGTCATCCAGGATGGCTGGCAGCAGCTTGGCACCTTGCAACTCGAAAGCGCACATGGCTTCGCCTACCAGTCGCTGTGGCAGAGCACCCTGCGCATGGCCGCCTGGTTCGTGGCAGCAGGTGCCCTCAGCCTGCTGATTGCCTACCTGCTGGTGCGCCAGATCCGCACCCCGCTGAAGACCCTGACGCGCCAGGCCAACGATATCGGCCAGCGTCGCTTCACCGTCGCCCCGCTGCCCCGCACACTGGAACTGCGCGAAGTGTCCGACGCCATGAACCGGCTGTCGGAAAGCGTGCGCGAGATGCTCCAGCGCGAGAGCGAGCAGATCGACCGGCTTCGCCGCCAGTTGCTGCATGACACGGTGACCGGGGCCTTGACCCGGGAAGCCTTTATCGACCGCCTCAACTACAGCCTCGAGCAACAGGGTGAATCCAGCTACGGCGTGGTGGCGATGATCCGCGCCACCGACCTGGCCGCACTCAACGAACGTCGCGGCCACTTGCACACCAACGGCGTGCTCAGCGACCTTTGCCAACGCCTGACCGCCATCGCCGAGGCCCATGGCGAAGGCTATGTGGGTCGCCTCAACGGCAGTGACTTCGCCCTGATGCTGTGCGGCAACGTCGACGAAAGCTGGGCCCGCGAACGGCTGGACGACAATCTGTCGACCCTGGCCGAACAGAACGCACCGGTTCTGCGGCTCCCCGCTGCCCTGGCGGTCTACCACCACGGCCAGGAGCGCACCACCCTGATGGCCGCACTGGATGGCGCCCTGTCGTTGGCCGAGAGCCGTCCTGGACAGGCGATCGAGTCCTGCCACAACGTGGAACAGGAGACGCTCTACCGTAGCCGCGCCGAGTGGCGCTCATCGCTGGTCGAGGCGATGGAGCACGGCGTGCTGCTGGGGCAGTATCCGGTGCTGGATCGGCGCGGACAGTTGCTGCATCACGAGGCCCCTGCACGGCTAAACATCAAGGGCGAATGGCGTCAGGCGGGTGTCTTCATGCCCTGGATCGCCCGTCTGCGCCTCCACGACAGCCTGGATATCAAGGTGATCGATGCCGCCCTCGACACCATCCATCACCACCGGCAGCCGCTGGGCATCAACCTGTCCCATGCAGCGATTACCCAGCCGAATGTCGTGATCGCCCTGCAACAACGCCTCAGCGCCCGCCCGGACTCGGCCCCCTTCCTGTGGATCGAGGTGCCGGAGTCGATCGCCCGAAGCGATCTCGAGAGCTTCCGATATCTGTGTCAGTCGCTGGCCCCCTTCGGCTGTCATCTGGGCATGGAACACGTCGGTGCGGCCTTCCGCCAGCTGGGAGATCTGCAGGATCTTGGGCTGTCCTACATCAAGATCGACGCCACCCTGTGTCGTGGCGTGTCGGAGCGGCCGGAGCAGCAGACCATTCTCAGGGGCATGGCGACCCTGTGCCATTCGCTGGCGATCCAGGCCATCGCCGAGGGCATCGACGAGGATCGCGATATCGACACCCTGTTCGAGCTGGGCCTGGACGGTGTCACCGGCCCTGCTGTGTCCGCCAGGATGGAAACCGACAGGCACTCGTGAGCGTCGATGACATGAGGGGTACACAACAAAGGGCCACCCGAAGGTGGCCCTTTGTCTTGCCCAAGTCGACGCATGCGACTTGAGAGGTGCAGATGCTCAGCGCTTAGATGAGGGGGTCGTCGTCCCCTACCAGATCCACATCATTGTAGCGACGACGCAATGACTGGCGGTCCATGATCTTGCGGCGGGCCGCGTCAGGCAGATCGGTGAAGCTGATCACGCCCTTGTCCATCAGCAGATCAAGCACGTCCTCGAGCACCCGCACAAAGGCCAGGTCGGAGGCATGGAACTGGGACTGTTCGTTGCGCTCGTTACCGTCTGACAGGAAGAACAACAGCTCCTGATCATCCGGCGCCATGAATTCGTCGCAGGTCGCTGTAGGCTCCCGGCTGACACAGACAAGCTTTCCTTCCCCGTCACGCTGGACGTACATGTCACGTTCTCCGCAATCTTTGTTGGTCGAGCATATATCAAGTTTCCCTTGATCAGTAGCCCTCGGCGTTTACCGCCGAGGGCCTTGCCCGTTTCGCGCTATACGTCTGGACCGAGCGCTTGCCTACACATCCAGCTGGCCCTGGTTGAGCAACTGCGTCAGGAAATCATCGGGGCTTGGGGCCGCGTTGGCCACGCCTTCCAGGGTAATGACCTGATCAGCGTTGCCATTGTCGTCCGCCAGATTTCCGTCACTCTTGACGTACAGCACAATATCATCCCCTTCCTGTTCGGCGTGGATATAGTCATTCAGTGACTGCTGGTCGTCGTCCTTGTCGTAGCCTTGCAGCAACTCGCTGAGATCCAGCACATCGGCCTCTGGGTCCTGGCTGGCGTCGACACCGGCAGGCGCGACGTGGAAGTCGGTGATGACGTCGTCGGCGGGATCTCCGACCACTCCCTCATCACCCAGCACCCAGGCGAAGGTATCCGCACCGAGTCCTCCGGCCAGGGTGTCGTCGCCGGCACCACCGAGCAGCAGGTCATCGCCTTCCTCACCATATAGCGTGTCGCTACCACCGCCGCCGATCAGGGTGTCGTCACCGTCACCGCCCTTGAGGGTGTCGGCGCCGCCATCCTTGCGCTCGGTGTCCAGGAGTTCGCGATAATGATCACGAATATAGTTCAGCACCTCATCCTTGCCAGGCGCCTCACCCGAAGGCTTTCCGGCAATAGGCGGCTCACCGGTTTCAGCCAGGCTGCCGTCATCCTGCAGGCGCACATCCGAAGTCCCCCATGTCAGGAACTCGTAGAGGCCCTGGTAGCCAAGACCGTCATGCTCACCGGCGTCGAAGCGCTCACCGGTATCGCCATTGACCCAGCTCAAATGGTCACTATTGACGGTATCTCCGAATATCAGGTCATCACGAGAAGTCCCGTCGATGGTGTCACTTCCCAGCGTCTGGAGACCGGTAAAGGTATCACTGCCATCCAGCACCGCGTTCAGCTCATCGGCCGAATTGACGATATTGACTTCGCCCTTCTTGGCCTCGCTGGTTCCAAGGTTGACGTAAATGTCGGAAATAGCGAGTGCAGTATTGGAGACATCAGCATTGGTCACGCCAAACTCGAGGCGGTAAGTCCCGGCCTCCTTGAGCAAGGAAGTCCCTTCCAGCGCCCAGTTAGATGTGCTTGAGGCAAGCGTTTCTGTTTCCACATCGACCCAGTCGCCGGAGCCATCAAGACGCTGCAGCGTAAAGCGCGCACTCTCACCGGCACGGTAGGTGGAGTTGGCATAGACAAACTGAATCTGGGCGTAGTTGCTGAATCCATCGAGGACAAAACTATCGCTCGTTGCCACTGCTTCGCCAGGTACGCTCCCCGTTTCCAGACGAAGATAGTCCACCCTGCCGGAAGTCGCCTCGCTGAGATTACCAGTCGCGACCCCGGAGTACGTCCAGGAATCTTCGACGTCATCGAGAAGATGAGACGCCTTGCCATCGGGGCTATCGAAGTCCGCCAGGCGATACTGGAGTGCCACCTCTCCGGACACCACCGGGATGTCGCTTTGCTCAACCACATTGGTGTTGTCAAACAGCCTCAACAACTCTTCATTGATGCCATTGCCAATGCCGATCGCCTTGACCTGGCTGATATCGGACAGACCTTCGTAGGCCTCCAGAGCACGGGTCACGTCTATTTGGTTAGTGGTCCCTCCCGAACTGGTACTTGTCCCATAGACGGTAGGATTGCCATCGGTCACGAAGTAGCTGACATTCTCATAGTCATTGTCCTGATTGAGGAACCAGCTACGTGTGGCGTCGAATGCCACCTCGTAATTGGTGGCACCAGTGGCGTTAAGATCATTGACGTAGTCGATCAGTTGCTGAACCTCATTGGGGTTCAGTCCGAGATCGTTGACATCTTCCAGGTCGGCATCAAACGCAAAGGGAATGATCGCAATATTGACAACCCCTTCGTACTCGGCCAACTGATTGATCAGTCTTTCGATGGCCTCCTTGGCCACCGAAATGCGCGTGCTTCCGTCCTCCACCTTGCCTGACTTCATGCTTCCGGAGACATCCAGCATGATCGCGACGTTATAGTTGGTCGCCGGCTCTATCTCCGTGTAGATACCGCCCTTGTCACCAACGATCACATCGTCACCGGAAGACCCGGTATGAGTATCACCGTCGTTGGTACCGACAAAGAGCTGCGACGGAGGCGCTCCCGAGACAACGAGGGAGCCCGCGACGCTGTCGCCATCACCATCGGTGCCGGTCAAGGCAAGCTCAACATCGAAGCCCGAGCTGCTGTCACCGAGACGATAGTCCATATCACCCAGGGTAAAGGGCGTATTGCTACCGCCCACCACCTCGATACCCTCAAACCCGCCATCCGGACTGAGTTCAAACGACCATCCATCCTTCATGCCATCCAGGATCAGGCGGCCTGCCCCGTCGACGCTGATGGATACCGCGTTGGTAACATCGGTGCCGGTCTGATCGAGAATGCGGACATCATCGGCCGTCAGACGAATATCGTTGTCTACCGTCTGGCTGGGAGATCCAGAACCCGGAACATCACTTGCGTAGTTGAAAGCAGCTACCGTCACTACGGCAGAGGCATCAACACCCTCCACATGGATGGTCTGGGTTACCTCGGACACCCCTTCATGCCCCTGCCAGCTTGGCTCTCCGGTACCGGAAAAGGTCAGGCTGTCGAGGAAGCTGATGCGGATGACCTCGTTAAGCTCGATACCGGGACTTGCACCACCGAAGACGCCGAGTGTGCCGTCCAGCGGCACCATGCCAACGCCATTGGGCGTCGAGTAGAGAACGTCGTTGTCACCCTCATCGTCCTGGTAGTTAATACCGTGGTACTGCACGACACCATCGAGACTCAGATCCGAAATATCGGCGCGCTCGACTCGAGTAGTGCTGACCTCGCCAGCGGCAACCTCGATGCTGTAGCTGTCGCCTGCCGGGTCCAGCGTTACGCTGAAGCCGACGGTGCCATCTGCGGTCACCGCCTCAAGTTGGTGGCCATCGCCAGACAACTGGTAGCTCAGCGGCTCGCCATTGAAATACAGCGTATTGCCATCGCTATCCGTCGCAGCCTGCCCCTGCTGGTCGGCAAAGGTCACGTCCTTGACGCCATCGGCCCCGGAGACAGCCGCAAAGTTCAACTGTCCGCTCTGGCCGCCGGCTAGATCGACAGAATCGGCCGTGAAGGCCTCCGGGCTGTCGTCGTTGACTAGCACCTGCAACTGACCACTGGCCGGGCTGCCATCGGAATCGACGATGGTGTAGCCGACATTGAACGTCAGAGAGTCCTCCGTACCCTGCTCACCATGGTCCAGCGGCTGGTGCAGTGTCACCTTGTAGGCGCCGTTCGCCACCCCGGTCAGGGCAACGGTCAACACCAGTGCGTTGGAGGCGTCACGCCCCGTGACCGTGCGGCCGTCGTCGCTCAACGTGTAGGACACCGCCTGGCCACTGGCCGTTACCGTGGGCAGACCATCAAGACTCCAGCTGAAGGCGTTTGAGCTCGCCGCCCCATCGTTGCCAAAGGAATAGCCAAGTGTCCCGGTGACGACGGTCGCCTCACCAGCCGCATCACCCGGGCCACCGGCATTGCCACCCGACAGGCCATCTTCGTCCACGCGAGCGACACCATTGGCGGCCTCCGGCGTGGAGTCAGCCGCCACATTGACAGTCAAGGTGGCGTTGCTGGTGTCGCCGTCGGCATCGACGATGGTGTAGTCGATGACCGCGGCGCCCTCGAAGCCCGCCGCCGGAGTGAAGGTCACCTCACCGCTGTCGCTATCGATGGTTACCCTGCCAGCACTCTCGTAGCCCGACGCCATGCTCGCCGACACCAGAGTGGCGCCATCGGCTCCGCCCTCGTCGTTGGCCAGTACGTCGACGGTGACCTCAGTGTCCTCGGCGGTGCTCACCGCATCATCGACCGCTGTTGGCACGTCATCGACAATATTGATGCTGATGCTGGCAGTCGAGCTATTGCCGTGGGCATCGGTCACGGTATAGCTGAACACGTCCTGGCCATTCAGGGTGTTCGGACCGTTATCCGCCTCGGCGCCGGTCACGGCGGTATCGAGGGTATAGGTGTAGGACCCATTCTCCTCGATGACCAGAGTGCCGTAGCTGCCGCGCAGGGTCGTGGCGGTGAACGTCAGTGCGTCGCCCTGGGCATCGCTTGCCTGAAGCTGGCCTTCCGCCACTTCGCTATTGCTGGCGGCATCGCTGCCCGTGACAAGCCCGGCCTCGCTGACGGTAGCCGCGGTGGCATTGGCCGTAGGCGAGCCGTCATTCACCACAAACTTGATGTTGGCCTGGCTGGTATCACCGTCGGCGTCCCTGATGGTGTAGCGCACTACCTCTTCATAACTGCCATTGGCGTCGGCGGTGTAGGTGTAACTGCCGTCGGCGTTCCAGCTGAGCTGACCACGCATCCCGCTGGTATCGACGGAGATGACCGTGGCCCCGTCCGCACCCTGGACGTCATTGGCCAGCATTCCATTGCCCGCTGTGGTGGTCAACGAGGTACCGGACTGCAGCGCGGCGGGGGTGTCATTGACGGCCTGAGGCACGTCATCGATGACATCGACGGTAATGGTGCCGGTGGCAGAATTGCCGTGGCTGTCGGTCACCGTATAGACAAAGCTCTCGGCGTCATCGACGGGGTTATCCGACGAGTTGACCGGTTTAGTCAGGGTGTAGGTGAAAGAACCATCGGCGCGGATGTCGATCTCGCCATAGCTGCCCTTGATGGTCTCCGCCTTGAAGGTCAAGTCGTCGCCCTGGGCATCGGTCGCCACCAATTGCCCTTGCACTTGCTCTGAATTGGTCGCCGACTGGGAACCCTCGTCAAGCCCGGCCTCGTTGACCTGCACGTTGGTCGGCTGGGTCGTCGGCGTACCGTTTTCGACATTGATGGTCAGGGTGGCCTGACTGGTATCACCGTCGGCGTCGGTAATGGTGTAGTTGACCACCTCGGTGTAGCTGGCGTTGTCCTTGGCCGTATAGTCAAAGCTGCCATCGGCGTTCCACGTCAGGGAACCCTGCAGAGAAGACTCGTCGACGAAGGTCACGGTGGCGCCGTCGGCGCCCTGGGTGTCATTGGCCAGCAGACCAACATCGGCACCCTTGCTGATCACCTGCGAAGACTGCACGCCATCGAGCTGATCATTCACCGCCTCCGGCGCGTCATCGACCACCGAAACCTTGACGGTAGCCGTCGCACTATCCCCATCAGCCTGGCTCGCCACCACACTCACGCCCTCGATAGACAGTGAGTTCTTCAGCGTCGCTGCCACCTCATGGGGCAGACTGTCACTCAGCGTGGCTGTGACACTGACATTGCCACTGTTCTGAGCCGCCACCGAGGCCGGCGCCTGCAGGCTCATGGTCAGCACCAGGTCGTCGCTGCCGGCGAGTCGAGCCTCCAGTTCACCCTCGTCGTTTGCGCTCCAGACCAAGGACTCACCAGCCGCCAGACCCTGGACGCTGATGCCGGTGACGCTGTCATCGGCACCGATATTGCCAAAGCCGAAGTTCACCAAGCTGTCGCTACCCGCGTTAAACGTCAGCACGCCTCTGTCCTGATCCGCAGAGACTCCGGTATCGGCGTCCTGCAGCGTCAGATCCAGCGCCTCGGTAGTAGCATCATCGTCGCCTTCCTTGATGCTGACACTCGGGCCAGTGCCGTCGGTGATGGTGACGGTGTGGCTATCGGTGGCGGTATCGCCATCGCTGTCTTCGGTGGTGATGGTGAAGTCGATCGACGGGCTGTTGCCCTGGTCGAGGTTGTCCTTGGCCTCGAAGGTCCAGGTGCCGTCGCCAGTGACGGTCAGGGTGCCTTCATCAAGATTGAAGGTCACGGTATTGGTAGCACCGTCGCCCAGCGGCTTGGTTTCACCTGCCGCTGTCACACTGACGGTGGCGCCATCGGCACCGGCGTCGGTGGTCCAGGTGCCGTCTACACTCTCGCCTTCGACCACGCTGGCAGGCGCTTCGACGAACTCGATGGACGGGCTGTCATCGGCGATCGCGATGCTGAGGCTTCCGTTGGCCGCACTGCCGTCATCGTCGGTGACCACCAGGGCCACCGTCTCGGTGAAGCCGGCATCCGTGGCACCTGCCTGACTGTCGTTATCGACGCTGGTGTCCAGCGTGTAGCTGTAGCTCACGGTGCCGCCGGCTGCCGGGTTGGCACTATCCGACGGTGTAAAGCCGGTCAGGCTAAGGCTGCCGTATTCGGTATCGACCACCACCGGGCTATCGGCAGTCAGGTCCTGCAGATCGCCCAGGCTCAGCGACTGGTTGCCCACCTGCACGCTTTGCACGCCATCGGCGCTGGTAAAGGTGAAATTACCGGGCTTGGTCAGCGCGTCCTCGCTCGGGGCAGAACCTTGCTCCAGATTGGCTTCACTCACCGATACGTCACTGCCCCCGGTAGCCAGCCCCGAGAGGCTGACGCCGTCGTCGGTACCGGTCACGGTGATGGTCAGCGTCGCCGGTGAGGTGTCCCCGTCGGCGTCGGTCAGGGTGTAGGCAAAGGTCTCGATCAGCTCTTCCTCGCCGCTGAGCGCCTGCACCCGCGGATCGTCGTTGTCGAGCTGGTAGGTGTAGCTGCCGTCGCTGTTGAGCGTCAGGGTGCCGTAATTGCCTGCGCCCGTCGGTGCGTCCAGCGCTACGCTGGCCGGATCGGCATCGGTGGTGTCAGCACCGGTGGTGTCGTTGGCCAGCACATTGCCGGAAACAGAAGCGGTCTCCTCGGCAATGGTGTCGCTGTCGTCACGTGCCGTCGGCACATCGTCATTGACGTCGATGGTCAGGCGGGTCGAAGCCGTATCGCCATCGCTATCGGTAACGACAATGGCGAACTGATCCGCCAGGTCATCACTGCCGGTGCCCTGGCTGGTGTGGTCCTGGGTGCTGCCATCCAGGGTGTAGCTCCAGCTGTACTCGCCGTCAGAGACACTGACGCTCAGGGTGCCGTAGTCGCCTTCGACCGTGCCGCCGCCCGTCACGTTCTGGCCGTTGATCACCAGCGAGGCCAGGCTATCGCCCCCGGTGGTGATCGGCAGACTGCCATTGGTGCTCTGGCTGTCGTCGCCTGCCGCGCTACCGCCCGGCAGTCCGGCTTCGCTGACGCTGAACTGACCACCTTCGGCATCGGGCGATGCGTCCGGCACGCTGACGGTCGGCGTGGAGTCCGCCGCCACCGTCACGGTGAACACCGCGTCGCTGGTGTCGCCATCGGCATCGCGAATGGTGTAGTCGATGACCGCATCGCCCTCGAAGCCCGCCGCCGGGGTGAAGGTCACCTCACCGGTGTCGCTGTCGAAGGACACACTGCCCTGGCTCGGATTTCGCAGGGTGGCGTCGGTGACACTGGCACCGTCCGCGCCCTGGGTGTCGCTGGTACCGTCTGTATTGACCAGGACGTTGTAGGTGACCGCTGTGTCCTCGCCGGTCGTGGTGGCGTCATCCACGGCCACAGGTACATCGTCGTTGACGTCGATGGTCAGGCTGGTCGAAGCCGTATCGCCATCGCTATCGGTGACGACAATGGCGAACTGATCCGCCAGGTCATCACTGCCGGTGCCCTGGCTGGTGTGGTCCTGGGTGCTGCCATCCAGGGTGTAGCTCCAGCTGTACTCGCCGTCAGAGACACTGACGCTCAGGGTGCCGTAGTCGCCTTCGACCGTGCCGCCGCCCGTCACGTTCTGGCCGTTGATCACCAGCGAGGCCAGGCTATCGCCACCGGTGGTGATCGGCAGACTGCCATTGGTGCTCTGGCTATCGTCGCCCGCCGCGCTGCCGCCCGGCAGTCCGGCTTCGCTGACGCTGAACTGACCACCTTCGGCATCGGGCGAATCGTCCGGCACGCTGACGGTGGGCGTGGAGTCCGCCGCCACGGTGACGGTGAACACCGCGTCGCTGGTGTCGCCATCGGCATCGCGAATGGTGTAGTCGATGACCGCATCGCCCTCGAAGCCTGCCGCCGGGGTGAAGGTCACCTCACCGGTGTCGCTGTCGAAGGACACGCTGCCCTGGCTCGGATCACGCAGGGTGGCGTCGGTGACACTGGCACCGTCCGCACCCTGGGTGTCGCTGGTACCGTCTGCATTGACCAGCACGTTGTAGGTGACCGCTGTGTCCTCGCCGGTCGTGGTGGCGTCATCCACGGCCACAGGTACATCGTCGTTGACGTCGATGGTCAGGCTGGTCGAAGCCGTATCGCCATCGCTATCGGTGACGACAATGGCGAACTGATCCGCCAGATCATCACTGCCGGTGCCCTGGCTGGTGTGGTCCTGGGTGCTGCCATCCAGGGTGTAGCTCCAGCTGTACTCGCCGTCAGAGACACTGACGCTCAGGGTGCCGTAGTCGCCTTCGACCGTGCCGCCGCCCGTCACGTTCTGGCCGTTGATCACCAGCGAGGCCAGGCTATCGCCCCCGGTGGTGATCGGCAGACTGCCATTGGTGCTCTGGCTGTCGTCGCCTGCCGCGCTACCGCCCGGCAGTCCGGCTTCGCTGACGCTGAACTGACCACCTTCGGCATCGGGCGAATCGTCCGGCACGCTGACGGTGGGCGTGGAGTCCGCCGCCACGGTGACGGTGAACACCGCGTCGCTGGTGTCGCCATCGGCATCGCGAATGGTGTAGTCGATGACCGCATCGCCCTCGAAGCCCGCCGCCGGGGTGAAGGTCACCTCACCGGTGTCGCTGTCGAAGGACACACTGCCCTGGCTCGGATTTCGCAAGCTCGCGGCGGTGACACTGGCACCATCAGCGCCCTGAACATCGCTGGTGCCGTCGGAATTGACCAGCACGTTGTAGGTGACCGCTGTGTCCTCGCCGGTCGTGGTGGCATCATCCACCGCCTCGGGCGCATCGTCGAGAATCGCGATATCCAGAGTGCCACTGGTGGTACTGCCATCGCTATCGACAGCACTAATCTCGATGCTGTCGACCACGCCATCGTCGGTTGCTCCGTCGACGCTGTCGTTGTCGACGTTGTCGGTCAGATCGTAGGTGTAAGCAACGCTACCACCGGTGTCATCGCCGCTATAGCTTGTCAGCGTCAGGCTGCCCAGGGGCGTCTCGATGGTCAGCGGATTGCCGGACAGGCCATTAAGTCGATCCAAGCTGATCGGACCACTGCCGCCAACGGTAATGAACGACAGGCCATCGGGAGCGGATACACCAAAACTGCCACTCGCTGATGTCGCGGCGGTGCCTGATGCACTACCGCCAGGAAGTCCTGCCTCACTGACGGTCTGTTCGGCAGAGGAAAAGCCGATATCGGCGCTGCCTGCTGCTCCCGCAGGCCCATCGAGCCCCGTCAGGGTGACGGACTCGTCCTCATCGCCCGCGGTCCCGCCATCCTGCTCCTGAACGTCGTAGGCCTCGCGCTGATAGCCGTACTCGAACGACAGCGGCGACACTTCTTCGACGATACGCAAAAGACGCACGAAATCGTGCCCGCCCTCGACGCCGGCGCCCCCCGCGGAGCCAGCGGCAGGAGCTTCCAACGCCTCGAGCAGATCTCCTTCGCCCTCTTCGAGCAGCGCCAGGACCCTGGCGACCTCGGCGTCTTCTATCACCTCGTCATCGGCCGACCCTTGCTCGTTGATCGCCTCGCTAATCGCCACCTCAACCTCGCCGCCGAGCTGCGCCAGGCGGGTGCCATCGGGTTGCACGAGGTTCACTCGAGCGCCGGTTTCGGTGATCACCACCTCGCCCTCAGTCAGGCGGTCGCCCTCGGCCAGGGGCCTCAGATTGCCTTCCGCATCTCTGGCCCAGGCTTGGCCGGTAACTTGTACGACGATGGCGATGATCATAGGGGCGCGTCTCTCTTTTTTTGGATGACAGACCTAGGCCTTGTGAACAAAGGGATGACAAACCTAGTCCGGCAGCAACAAAACTGTGCTTATGCGCACATTACATGCATGGGGTATAGGTCAATACTGTACTAGAGGACAATGAACTACCTCTAATCCAATGGCCCAACTTTCCCATGCCTCTTCGCTACCCCTTTGATGCTTCACGTCAGTCCTTGTTGAGCCCTCCTCCAATACAGAGCCGCCTTCCATGGCATTCCCCTCGCCCGCACCTCGGCGCTGCCCAGGCGCCAGATACGAAAACGGCGCGCCCTTTTGGGGCGCGCCGTTTTCGTGGTCAACAAACCCTGAACCATATCATCAGGGGTAGCTAAAGCAGATTACCGTCCAGAACATCTCATCCAAGTATGAGGTTCGGGTACCAGGCCGCGGCTCGAGGGCGCCACGTCGGGTCATCGCATCAGGTCATCGCATCAGGTCTGTCAGTCCTGGCGCATCTTCCAGCCCAGGGTTTCACCGGCACGCAGCGGTACCAGCGTCTTGCCTTCGCCAAACGGCAGTTCTGCCGGTACCTGCCACTCGACCTTGTCCAGGGTGATCGAGTCGCTGTTGCGCGGCAGGCCATAGAAGTCTGGACCGTGGTGACTGGCGAACCCTTCCAGCCGATCCAGCGCGCCGGCCAGTTCAAAGGCGGTGGCGTACAGCTCGATGGCTGTCAGCGCGGTATAGGCGCCGGCACAGCCACAGTCACTTTCCTTGTCGTGACGGGCATGGGGCGCGCTGTCGGTGCCGAGGAAGAAGCTCTTGTCGCCCGAGGTCGCCGCCTCGATCAGCGCCTCCCGATGACGCTCGCGCTTGAGGATCGGCAGGCAGTAGTAGTGCGGGCGAATCCCGCCCACCAGCATGTGGTTGCGGTTGTAGAGCAGGTGATGAGCGGTGATGGTCGCGCCGATATTCGACGGCGACTCGGCCACGAAGCGCGCCGCGTCGGCGGTGGTAATATGCTCAAACACCACCTTGAGGTCAGGATGACGGGACAGCAGCGGCTTCATGACCCGCTCGATGAACACCGCCTCGCGATCGAAGATGTCGATCTCGTGATCGGTCACCTCGCCATGCACCAGCAACGGCATCCCCAGCCGTGCCATGGTGGCTACCGCTTCCTCGCAGTGACGCAGATCGGTCACACCTGAGTCGGAATTGGTGGTGGCCCCGGCCGGATACAGCTTGACCGCCTGCACCTTGCCGCTGCCCCAGGCCGTCTCGATGTCTTCCGAAGTGGTGCGATCGGTAAGATAGAGGGTCATCAGCGGTTCGAACTGGCTTTCCGCAGGCAAGGCAGCCAAGATGCGTTGGCGGTAGTCCAGTGCCTGGTCCAGATTGGTCACCGGCGGCTTGAGGTTCGGCATGATGATCGCACGGCCCATCTGGCGGGCGGTATCGGCCACCACGGAGGCCAGAGCGACGCCGTCGCGCAGGTGGAGGTGCCAGTCGTCGGGCCGGGTCAAGGTAATCGCAGTCACTTGTTATCCTGTCGTCGAGTGATCCATGGTCGGGCGCAGTATACCGTAAAGGGCAAGGTTTCATGGCCCAAACGGGGTGAGATTTCGCGTATCATTCGAGGGACATGCGCCCGGATCTGATCCGCACCGTCGAGGAGTCGCGGCACGTTACCATCGATGTCCGGGGCGATACGTTGTCAAGGCGCCGTCAACGAGCCGACGAGTCCCAGGGCCTCTGGCCGCGCGCAGACTTATTACAGAAACATCCTAGCGAGAGTTACATGCCCAAGGTTCGTCACTACGCCGACCTCGTCGCCACCCTGGCAGGCCTGATGTGGCTGATGCTTTACTGGTCGATCAGCGTGTCGCTGCATATCGGCAGCGCCGAGCCGGCCCTGGCCGCCCTGCTGCTGCTCGGCAGCATGATCCTGGTGAGCTTCGTTCACCGCCCGGTTCGGGTGATGCTGGGCCGCTACCACGTCCGCAAGCGGCGCACGGAGATGTGGATGCACATCCTGGCGCTGCCGCTGAACCTGGCGTTTCTGCTGGCCATCGGCATCGACCATCTGATTACACCGATGAGCGGCGCCCAGAAGATGCTGCTGTTCAATGTACTGGCGACGGCCAGCTGGCTGGTGTTCCTGGTGACGCTGCTGATCAAGCTGCTGGCACGCGCCCTGGCCGATCGCCGCGGGTCATCCGGCGCCGAGCCTGCTCTTTCGACCAATGGCTCGACCAATAGCGCGAACGCTACCTTGAACGATACCTCGAACGACGATAACTCAGCCTCCGGCCTTCACCGTCGTGACGCCGACGAGGCCTGATAAAGGCCTCAGATCATGACGGGGCCGATGTCTGGTCACCGACTGGCCCCAGCCTGACCAGCCCCGCCGCCGCCGACAACGGCGCTTGCACGCAGCTTGCCCGCCGCTTCCCCACCTCTTTCGCCCTCGCTGACTGCCACGCCAGACCGCCCCTTGCAGAGGCGGCATGGCCCCGGACTACCAGCATGGGACGGCGCTAACGCACTTCCGGCATGGGCCGGCGCCAGCGCGGGATCAGAAGCGGTCCACTCTGAACGGCGCCATGTCGATGTCCGGCTGCTCGCCATCGATGACCTGCGCCAGCAGCTTGCCGGTCACCGGGCCCAGGGTGAAGCCCTGATGACCGTGGCCACAGGCCAGCCACAAGCCTGACTGCCCGGGTACGCCACCGATTACCGGCTTCATGTCCGGGGTACAGGGTCTGGCCCCTTTCCATGGCGTGGGCTCGAGACGCTGCCCCAGCGGAAACAGCTTGCGCGCCTGCTGCTCCGCCGCCTCCAGCTGTTCCAGGTGGGCCGGCGCATCAAGACGCTCGAGCTCGGCCCCCGTGGTCAGGCGAATCCCGCTACTCATGGGCGCCAGCAGATAGCCTACCTCGGCGTCCATCACCCAGTGGGTCAGCCTGGCGTCATCCGACTGACCATAGTGCATATGGTAGCCACGCTTGACGAACAGCGGGATCGACAGACCCAGGGCCTTCATCCAGTCCTGTGACCAGGGACCCAACGCCATCACCAGCCCATCTGCCTCCAGGGTGTCGCCCGAAGTGTCGATGCGCCAGGTATCGCCCTGCCGGCGCACATCGGTGACGTCCGCCTGGATGATCTCACCGCCGTCATCGGAAAATGACTTGGCGTAGGCGGCCACCAGATCACCCGGATTTGCCACCGTCCAGGGATCGAGCCAGTGGATCGCCCCGGCAAGTCCGGGTTCCAGGCCCGGCTCAAGGCGCGCCAGCGCCTCGCTGTCGAGGTAGTCGAAGCGGATGCCGAAGCGCTTGGCATCCAACTCGGCCTGGGCCGCTCGCTCGCCCAGCGCCTTGCTGCTGCGATAGACCTCGAGCCAGCCCTGGCGACGTACCAGCGCGTCGGCACCGGAAGCCTCGATCATCGCCGAGTGGGCCTCCAGGCAGCCGCCTATCAGCGAGGCGTACTCCGGCACGATCTGTTCGTAGCGGGCGGGCGCCGAGTTCTTCCAGTACTTGAGCAGCGTCCCGGCGCTTGCGAACATCGCGCCCGGACGATAGCGAATGTCGATCTGACGATTGGGTACCACCCGCAACAAGGTCGCCAGATCGCGCGGGAAGGCATAGGGACGCACCGCCTCGCGCTGGATGATGCCGGCGTTGCCGTAGGAGGTCTCGCGACCGGGCTCACGGCGGTCGACAAGTGTGACCTGGTGGCCACGGCGCCTCAGATGCCACGCCACCGACACACCGACCATGCCGGCTCCCACTACCACCATCTTGCGCGACATCATTTCCTCCTTGTCCTGTAACGCCTGCTAACGTCTGATGACGTGTGATTACCTGGACATGCCGCCCGTCGCCAGTAAAACCATGGCAGCCACGGCGTCATATGCAGAAAAACTTATTGTAGCGTCAAGACTTTCGCTACACACCCTCGGCGCGATTCTGTTCGACGATGCGGGTGCGCACGAAGTCCGAGTGGCTGACGTGCAACAGCTCCGCCAGGGCGCGGATACGGTGTTCCTCCAGGGCATCCTTCTCGCCGTCGGCAAACGCCAGCGCCCACATCTGCTGTACCAGCGCGACCCGATCCTGGTAGCCGGTGCGGTCACGCAACTCACGCACGAAGCGGTGATGATCCACCGCACCCTCGGCCTCTTCCCGAGCCAGTGTCATCAGCTCGTCCAGTGCTTCGTCCTCGAGTTCAAACTGTTCCTTGAGCTGGCTGCGCATCAGATGGATCTCGCTGTCATCCAGGCGGTAGTCCGCACGAATCACCTCGCACAGCAACACCGCCGTGGCCAGTGACAGGTCCACCCTGGACGACGCATCCTCTTGCTGCGCCACATCATTGATCCAACGCTTCAGGGACGCCATCATCGTCATCGTGTTTTCCTCGTTGTTGCGCCTTCCAGGAGGCACATGAACCGCCCGTGACGGCGCCCCCTGCTTCGCCCTCGACATTCATGGGCTCATTCGGAATACCACCATGCCTCATCCGCTGCTGATCGTCTCCCTCGCCGCTCTGATCGGTGCCGTCATCGCCGGCGTCGGCGCGTACAAGGTCCGCGACGTCAACCGCTGGCCGACCACCGAGGCCACCGTGACCCACGCCGAGGTCCGGCTGGCGGAAGCCCAGCGCCATCAGCGCGAGCGAGACGATCAGCAAAGGCGTCACCTGGCATTGCTGCGCTTCGACGCCACCATCGACGGTCGGCGTATTCAATCCGACAACACGGGATTCGATGGCGTTCCCTCCTTCACCCGACAGGAAGATGCCGATGCCTACATCGCCGACTACCCCGTAGGCAGCGTCGTGCGCGTGCGCTACTCACCGCGCAAGCCTGAGCTGATGCATCTGGGCAACGCCTCTCTGCCCTGGGGCCGCATCGGCCTGGCGGGTTTCCTGCTGGCGGCAAGCCTCGGCGCCTTTGCCCTGTTCTCGTTCAAGACCTGAATCACGCCGCACGCCCACTCGCTGTCGCCAGCCTCCCGTACAACCTGGCGTTGAAACATGGATGTGTAATGCAGACTACAATCGTCCCGACAGCCTGATATCGCCCCCTCCTGGATTGATGGAAAGCCACGATGACGTCCGCAGATTCATGCTCTACACCGAAGGGCGAGGCCCGCCGCCAGCGGCTGCTGGCCGCCGCCCGCGAGGTATTCCTGGACAAGGGCTACGCCGGCGCCAGCGTCAATGACATCGTCGCCCGCGCGGGCGGCTCGCTAAGCACCCTCTACAAGCTGTTCGGCAACAAGGAGGGGCTGTTCACCGCGGCCCTGGAAGCCCAGGCCTCCAGTGTCTGGTGTCGACTGGGACAGGCCGGCGAGCGACCGCCGCAAGAGGTGCTGGAGGAGCTTGCCCGAGACCTGATCGACCTGGCGCTGCCAAACGCCAACATTCGCCTGATTCGTGGCATCGCCGCCGAGGCCGAGCGTGCCCCGGAGCTGGGAGCACTGTTTCTCGATCACGGCCCGGATCGTACCCGCCGTGAACTGGCCGACTACCTGCGCGACCAGCATGCCCGCGGCAAGCTGGTGGTAAAGGACCCGCGCACCTCGGCCGGCTTGTTTACCGGCATGGTGCTCGGGGAATGGATGCTCGATTCGCTGGTCGGGCGCCCACCCTCGCTGACACTGGAGGCGAGAGACCACCGCGCACGCTACGCGACCGAGCTTTTTCTGGCGGGGCATGCACCGACTTGAAGATAGGGCTGACTCCTTGCCCCACCCCGCTTCGGGCACCTCTTCTAGCGGGCTCCCTACAAGAAAACTTGCCTAGATGTCAGGCCCGTAGTCACCCTCTTTAAAGATGCGCCACTCCTCGGCGCGACGCCGCTCCAGTCCTGGCATCACCTCGCCGCCAGCGTACTTCCAGGCAAGCCACGCCTGTTCAAGCGTCGCGTAGGGGGTCACGGTACGGGAATCACACAGCATGGCCACCAGTGAAGAGTTCGAAAATGCCGCCAGTCCGATATTGAAGGCCAGCAACACCAGGGCATCGAACTGGTGCTGACGAAGACCTCGCGCGCCCACCCAGGGACGACAGGCCTCGAGGCGATCGAGCACCCCAAGCTCCACGTGCCGCAGGTCCTGGCGCAACAGTGACTCCGCCCAGTTCCTGTCGATGCCGTTGGCAAACCGCGGCCACTGCTGTCGAATGATCAGATGGCCCACACCGATCGTCGCCCCCTTCTGCCAGTGGTGGATGGGCGCTCCACTCAGGTCGAGATAGGGCATCAGCCGGCAGCCCTCGGCGTTGATCAACCATCGCCGCCCTCTCGGGCTCAGGCGACCGGGCGGAGGCCTGACCTCCGCGTCGATCGCATCGTAGAGCGAAACCGGTCTCGGCCCTGTACGCCTTGTTCCGCTGGCTGCGGGACTCTCCTCGGGGTCATCCTTCCCGCCCACTTGTGTTGCCATGCCACCCTCCGTGCCAATTGACGCGGGCTCTGCATGAAAGGTCGACATTCCTGAGCCCGCTCGTGCAGCACCCGCCGCTCCACTCCATGGAACAACGCTTTTAGAGTGGCAGCCTGCTGACGGCAAAACCCCGACTCAGGACAACAGAAACCGAGTCGTTCGGCGGTCACAGACGAAAGTGCTCGACCCAGTCAACCTTCATGGGTCGAGCTTGAGGCGAGGAATTTGGCGGGCTGGACTTGCGGGCGGGTCTTGCAGACAGGCCTGCGCGTCAGGCTTTCGCGCTGAGCGTGCAGGCTTTGCTTGTGGACCGAGCGTGCAGGCCGGGCTTGCACGGCGATCGTGAGGGCCCGGCCAGCGCTGGCCGGACTATGGGTATCACTGCGGACAGGTATCGGAAGCGACCTGGCCCTCGGCCCAGCGCCCCCAGCGATACAGAAATAGCGCGTAGGCCTTGAGGGTGTGCTGGATAGAGGCAATCTCGACCCGCTCATCGATGCCATGGATGCGTTCGGCCACGGGCCCGTAGCAGGTCCCGGCGATGCCGTGTCGATTGAGCGCGCGCAGATCCGTGGTGCAGGTCAACGCCACCGAGGGCAGCTCCTCACCGGTCAGGGCACGATGACAATCTGCCAGCAGGGCGACCCCGGGGCTGTCGGTGTCGACGTGGTGGCCCTCGGAGCGAAAGCCGTGAAACTCGACGTCCAGCCCGGAGATGCCCGGGCCCAGCGAGGCGCTGGCCGCCTCGACGCAGCGCCGCACCTTTTCCATGATGTCTTCCACCCGGACTTCAGGCGCGAAGCCGATACGCCCCTCCAGGGTCGCCCGGGACGGCACGCTGGACGCCCAGTTGCCCCCTTCGATCTTGCCGATATTCAGGTTGAAAGGGTGCTCGATCTCGTCATAGGGCGGCTCGCGCCCGGCGTTCAGTTCCGCCTCCAGTGCCTTGAGCGGCGCCACCACCGACTGGATCGCCTCGATGGCATTGGCCCCGGCGGCGGTATCCAGCACGTGGGCCGGCACCCCATCCAGCGACACCTTGAACCACAGGGTGCCGATCTGGGCCGTGGTCAGGGTCGCCCCGAAAGGCTCTGGAATCAGCGCAAAGTCGCCGCGGCCGTCTCGTGCCAGGCAGGCCAGCGCACCATGGCCGGTGCATTCTTCCTCGATCACCGTCTGCAGCGTCAGCGGAAAATCGATCTCGAGCCCTGCCCGCTTCATCGCCGCCACCGCCGTCACCATGGCGGCGATACCGGCCTTCATGTCACCGGCGCCGCGCCCGTAAAGCCAGCCATCCTCCTGCCAGGCTTCCCAGGGCGGACGAGACCACATCGACAGCGGCTCCGCCGGCACCACGTCCAGGTGGCCGTTGAAGATCAGGTGCGGCCGGGACGAGGTGCCGTTGATCACCGAGATCAGGTTGTGTCGGTCGACGCCCCTGGCCACCGGTGCCTGCTCGGCATCTGCGCCTTTCTCGGGCAGTGGTACGCGCTCGACAGGCAGCCCCATGTCCAGCAGATGGCTTTCCATCACCTCAAGTACCCCGGCCTCCGCCCCCAGTACGCTGTACTCGCGCACCAGAGCGCTGGTCAGGGCAAGGGTCTCCGGCATCAGTTCGTCGCAGGCATCGAGCAGCCGCCGTTCGTTGGCGTCCAGGGCATCGGTGGATAGTTGTGGTGTCGTCATTGACGGCAAATTCCGCATGTTAAATGTGTTTTACGCTTACTAGTTATGCACCTTCGAGCACCTGCAGCACAAGCCCACCGCACCCGATACAGGCTCTAGCCGCGGCCCTGGGCCCACCGTTCGACCAGGACTTCCCTCACTATATTTGAGCCACGACGTCACTCCCGACGCCGCCCACTCGTTCAGCCACGCGCCACCCCGGCGTGATCGGCCAACCGCTCGATCACCGAGTCCCTGGCCACGCCAATATGGTAGTCCACCTCGTCCCGGCAGCGCTGAGGATCACCGCTCTTTAGTGCCTCCAGCAGCCGCCAGTGGGAGGCGGCGATGCTTTCGGGGGTCTCGTGGGTACGGGTGATCAGGGTGATGCACAACCGCAGCTCGAAGCTCAGGTCGTCGAAGGCACGTGCCAGGCGGGCGTTGTCGGCCAGCTCGAACACCAGGCGATGAAAGGCCAGGTCCTCCTCGATCTTGAGCCCCTCGTCATCACCGGCGGCGACCTCGCACAGACGACTGATCTGCCGATGCAGACGCTGCTCGGTATCCGCGTCGAAGCGCGTCATCACTCGCTCGAAGGCGTGGCGTTCCAGACCGATGCGTAGATCGAAGACATCGCTCAGCTCGGCCACATCCAGGGTACGCACGAAGAACCCGCGCCGCGGTCGCGATACCAGCAGGCCACGGCTCTCCATCAGCCTGGCGGCCTCGCGTACCGGGGCCCGGCTGATGCCGAGCTCCGCCGCCAGCCCCGCCTCCGACAACCGCTCGCCCGGTGCGAAGCGCGAGGCCAGGATCGCCTCGGTCAAGTAGTCGACCACCTGGTCCACCAGGTTGCGCTGAACCACGAAGGGCGCGGCTGAGGGGTCCCGAGGATTGGCCATGCTCGACTCCCGTAGTTGGCCTGAAGGGTCATACCCCAGTATGACCGCATCCTGCGTCGAACAACAGTCGATTGCCGACTGTCGACAGTTTGTGCCGAGGCTGCTAGGTTCTAAAGGGCTTACGGAAATCCCCAACAACAACAGTCCCGGAGCTGGCCTCAGCGACGCGAAAGCCCGGCAACAGCGCACTGGCGGCGCTTTCTGCCCCTGGCTTCACGCACCTCTGGCAACACCTCCGGGCCACCAAGGTGCCCTGATATGACCTCGAACTCCCGCCACCCCCGCGTCGCCTTTCTGCCATCTTGCTCGCCGCTGTCCCCCTCGCCCCGGGCAAGCTCGACTCAGGCACGCGCCTCTCGCTTCAACGCCTCCCTGCTGACGCTGGGGCTCACCGCCCTGCTGCCGCTGGCGGCCACCCCGGCGCTGGCCCAGGACGACGGCCAGGACGCCCAGCAAGAGGCCACCCAGGAACCCCAGCGGGGCGGTGTCATCGACACCATCATCCAGCCGGAGCCGCCGGGCCTGGTGCTGGGCATGATCCAGAACGCCCCCACCCGCACGGTGGCCGGCAACATCTACGAGGGCCTGCTGCGCTACTCCACCGACATGGAGCCGATGCCGCAACTGGCCAAGAGCTGGGAGGTCAGCGAAGACGGCCTGACCTACACCTTCCACCTTCAGGAAAACGCCAAGTGGCATGACGGCGAGGCCTTCACCGCCGAAGACGTGGTGTTCTCCGCCGACGTCTTCCACCGCGACTTGAATCCCAGTGCCCGTGCGGTGCTCGAGCACGTCGAGAGCATCGAGGCGACCGACGACCACACCGTGGTATTCACCCTGAAGAAGCCCTTCGGCCCCTTCCTGATCTCGTTCGAGGCCGGCACCTTCACCATGGTGCCCGAGCACATCTACGCCGGCACCGACTTCCGCAACAACGAGGCCAACAACCATCCCATCGGCACCGGCCCGTTCCAGTTCGACAGCTGGGACCGCGGCACCGTCATCAAGCTGACCCGCTTCGATGACTACTACGAGGAAGGCCTGCCCTACCTCGATGGCATCAACTGGCACGTCATCCCGGACGGCGCCTCCCGCGCGGTGGCCTACGAGAACGGTACCGTCGACGTGCTGCCCTACGGCACCGTGGAGAACTTCGACGTTCCCCGGCTGACCGCCATGGACAACACCTGCGTGACCGAGAAGGGCCACGAGTACTTCAGCCCCTTCGCCATGCTGTGGATGAACAATCGTGAAGGGCCGACCGCCGACAAGCGCTTCCGCCAGGCGGTGATGTACGCCATGGACCGCGAGTTCGCCCGGGACGTGCTGTGGAACGGCACCGGCAAGGTGCCGGCAGGGGCCTTCGGTTCCAACGCCAAGTTCAATGACCCGGACCTCGAGGGCTACAGCTACGACCCGGACAAGGCCGAGGAACTGCTCGACGAGATGGGATACGACGGCGAAGAGGTGCGTCTGTTGCCGATGCCCTACGGTGAAACCTGGAGCCGCTGGGCCGAGGCAGTACAGCAGAACCTCAAGGAGGTGGGCATCAACGTGCGCACCGAGGCCACCGACGTGGGCGGCTGGAACCAGCGCCTGGGCGAGCGCGACTTCGACCTGGCCTTCACCTACCTGTACCAGTACGGCGATCCGGCGCTCGGCATCTCGCGCACCTACCTGTCCACCAACACCGAGAAGGGCTCGCCCTGGAACAACGTCGAGGGCTACCAGAACCCCGAGGTGGATGAGCTGTTCAACGCCGCCGCCACCGCCTATCCGGACAGCGAGCGTGAGCGTCTCTACCACGAGGTACAGCAGATCCTGCTCGAGGACGCACCGCTCGGCTGGCTGCTGGAGCTCGGCTTCCCGACCATCTACCGCTGCAACGTCAACAATCTGGTGACCTCTGCGGTGGGCGTCAACGATGGCTTCAAGGACGCCTGGATCGCCGACTGAGCCAAAAAAGGCGATACGGCGCGGCCCACCACGGGCCGCGCCAGCCCTGATTTCGCTGCTGCCATCACCACAGGCTTACTGCCCGGGACCTCACCATGCTCTACGCCCGCCTGATCATTTCACGACTGTTGAAGGCCGCCATCGTGCTGCTGCTGATCGTCGTGTTCAATTTCGTGCTGATCCAGCTCGCCCCCGGCGACCCGGCGGCCATCCTGGCCGGGGAAGCCGGCGCCGCCGATGAAGCCTTCATCGCCCAGCTGCGCGAGCAGTTCGGGCTGGACCAGCCCATGTATGTCCAGCTGTGGCACTACGTGTCCGGCATCCTGACCCTGGACTTCGGCTACTCCTACCGCCAGCAGATGCCGGTGCTGGACCTGATCCTCGACCGCCTGCCCGCCACCCTGCTGCTGACCGGCACCGCCTTCGTGCTGTCGCTGGTGCTCGGCATCCTCGCTGGCTCCATGGCCGCGATGCGCGTCAAGAAGGCCTCGGGCTCGCTGATCATGGCGCTGGCCCTGCTGTTCTACGCCACCCCGCTGTTCTGGGTGGCGCTGATGGCGGTGGTGCTGTTCTCGGTGTACCTGGACTGGCTGCCCGCCTACGGCATGTTCACCGTCGGCGCCAACCTGGAAGGCCTGGCCTACGCCCTGGACGTGGCCAAGCACCTGGTGCTGCCGGCCACCACCCTGGGCCTGTTCTTCATGGCCATCTATACGCGCATGACCCGCGCCTCGATGCTCGACGCCGCCCAGCAGGACTTCGTCAAGACCGCCAAGGCCAAGGGCCTGGCGCCAAGGGTCATCCAGCGCCGCCATATCCTGCGCAACGCCCTGTTGCCGATCATCACCCTGGCGGGTCTGCAGGCCGGCCAGATGGTCGGCGGCGCCATCCTCACCGAGACGGTGTTCGCCTGGCCGGGCATCGGCCGACTGATGTACGAGGCGCTGATGCAGCGTGACTACAACCTGCTGCTCGGCATCTTCTTCTTTTCCGCCGCCCTGGTGATCCTGTTCAACATCGCCACCGACCTGGTCTATCGACTGGCCGATCCACGCATCAAGGGGGCCGCCGCATGAGTTTCTTCGCCCGTTTCGCCCAGAACCGAGGCGCCCTGGTGGGACTGATCATCCTGTGGGCGATCATCCTGATGGCCGTGCTGGCCCCGGTGCTGTTCCCCGAATCCCCCTGGCGCATGGTGCAGCGCCCCTTCCTGCCGCCGCTGGCCCAGGACGGCTTCTGGCTCGGCACCGACACCATGGGCCGCAACGTCGCCGCCGGACTCATGCACGGCGCCTGGGTGTCGCTGCTGATCGGTCTGGTATCCACCGCCGTGGCGCTGGCCATCGGCGTGCCGCTGGGCGCCATCGCCGGCTACTACGGCGGCCTGGTGGACGACGCTCTGATGCGCTTCACCGAGTTCTTCCAGACCATCCCCAACTTCGCCCTGGCCATCGTGCTGGTGGCGATCATGCAGCCCAGCGTGACCTCCATCGTGCTGGCCATCGCCATCGTCAGCTGGCCGCCGGTGGCCCGCCTGGTGCGTGCCGAGTTCATGTCGCTGCGCCATCGCGAATACGTCGAGGCGGCGCGCCTGGTCGGCCAGACCAACACCCAGATCATCCTGCGCCAGATCCTGCCCAACACCCTGTCGCCGATCATCGTGCTGGCCTCGCTGATGGTGGCCACCGCCATCCTGCTGGAGTCGGCGCTGTCGTTTCTCGGCCTCGGTGATCCCAACGTGATGTCCTGGGGCTACATGATCGGCGCTGCACGCACCGTGATCCGCCAGGCCTGGTGGCTGTCGTTCTTCCCGGGCCTTGCGATCCTGTTGACCGTGCTGGCGTTGAACCTGGTCGGCGAAGGGCTCGATGACGCCCTCAACCCCAAACTCGCACGGGAGCGCTGAGCCATGAACACCTTTGACAACAGCACCAGCGGCACCAGCGCATCCACTGCATCGCGCAGCGAACCGGTGAAGGTGCCGAAGGGAGCAACCGCTGGCGATCCTTGCGGCGATCACAGCGGCGATCCAGCCCCGGAACCGATCCTGCGCATCGAGGGCCTGAGCGTCGCATTGCCCGCCGGCGCCGATCGCGAATACGCCGTGGAAGAGCTGTCCTACGAAGTCAGCCCCGGCGAGATCCTGTGCGTGGTGGGCGAATCCGGCTCCGGCAAGTCCATGGCCGCCAACACCGTCATGGGCCTTCTGCCCAAGGGCGTGCGCCCGGTGGCCGGGCGGGTGATGTTCGAGGGCGAGGACGTGCTGACCCTCGACGAGAAGCGTCACCGGGCGCTGCGCGGCAAGAAGATCGGCATGATCTTCCAGGAGCCGATGACCGCCCTTAACCCGCTGATGCGTATCGGCGACCAGATCGCCGAGGTGTTCGAGGCCCACGGCGAGCTCAAGGGCGCCGAGCGTCAGGCCCGGGCGCTGGAGCTGCTCAAGGAAGTCCGTCTGCCCCAGCCCGAACGGGCCATCCGCGCCTACCCCTTCGAGCTTTCCGGCGGCCAGCGTCAGCGGGTGATGATCGCCATGGCGCTGGCGCTGGAGCCGAAGCTGTTGATCGCCGATGAGCCCACCACCGCGCTGGACGTCACCACCCAGGCGCAGATACTCGAGCTGATCGCCGACCTGCAACGTCGCCACCATATGGCGGTGATGTTCATCACCCACGACTTCGGCGTGGTCGCCGAGATCGCCAACCGAGTGTGCGTGATGCGCCACGGCCGGATCGTCGAGATCGGTCGCCGTGACGAGGTGCTCGACAACCCCCGTCACGACTATACCCGGGCGCTGATCGAGGCCATTCCCAGCGACGCCGCGCCGCCCGAGCGCGAGCCGATGGCGCCGACGCCGATCCTCGAGGTACGCGATCTGAATCGGGTATTCCGTTCCCGCGGCGGGCTGTTCAAGCCCTCCCGTGAGGTACGCGCACTGGACGAGGTCAGCTTCACCCTGTCACGCGGCGAGACCATCGGCATCGTCGGCGAGTCGGGCTCCGGCAAGTCTACCCTGGGGCGCTGTGTCGTGCGTCTGGAGCGCCCCGACAGCGGCGAGATCCTGCTCGGCGGCGAAGACCTGTCCGCGCTCAAGGGCGACGCCCTGAGGCGCCAGCGCCACCGGGTGCAGATGGTGTTCCAGGACCCCTACGCCTCACTCAACCCGCGCACCCGGGTGGGCATGGCCATCGCCCAGGGCCCCATCGCCAACGGCGTGCCCCGCGACCGGGCATTGGCCAAGGCCGACGAGCTGCTCGAACTGGTGGGGCTTGGCGGCAGCGCCGACCGCTTCCCTCATGAGTTCTCCGGCGGTCAGCGCCAGCGCATCGGCATCGCCCGCGCCCTGGCACTGGACCCGGAGCTGATCGTCGCCGATGAAGCGGTGTCGGCGCTGGACGTATCGATCCAGGCCCAGGTGCTGGAGCTGCTCGAGGATCTGAAGCAACGCTTCTCGCTGTCGCTTCTGTTCATCACCCACGACCTGCGCGTCGCCGCCCAGATCTGCGATCGCATCATCGTCATGCAGAAGGGCCGCATCGTCGAACAGGGCAGCGCCCAGGAGGTCTTCACCCGACCTCAGGCCGACTACACCCGCGAACTGCTCGCCGCCATTCCCGGCCGCGACAAGACCACCGATGACAAGACCAGCAAAGAGGAGACCACCCTCTGATGGCCGTCACCTCCCAGCAACTATCGCCGTCGCTTGCCACGCTGATCGAGACACTGCGCGAGCGCCTGGGCGCCGCCCAGGTGCTGACCGGCGACGACGTGGCAAGCCGCCAGGTGGACTGGCTGAGCGGGGCGCCCTGTCGC
>NZ_JAMXRY010000019.1:0-88515 GCF_024124525.1 Halomonas sp. OfavH-34-E
GGGCCAGGGCCACGCGCTCGCCGAGGCCGGTCGCCGCCTCATCGCCCAGCGCCATCAGGTTGAGCTTGCGCGCCGCCAGCAGCGACGCGGCAAGGCCCAGGACCAGGAAGGGCAACACCGGGGTGATGCGATCGAGGGTAGCGCCGCCGACGCCGCCGATCAGCCAGGAATGGATCAGCCCGGCGATGTCGGCGCGGGGTAGAATCACGGCGGAGGTCAGCGAGGTCAGGGCGGCGGTCACCACCGCGCCGCTCAACGCCAGCCTGAGAGGGGTGGCTCCGCCTCGTCCGAGGTTGGCCACCAGATAGACCAGCAGTGCACTGGCGCCGGCGCCGGCGATGGCCACCCAGATGTAACCAGAGGCCTGCTGCATATCGAACCAGGCGATGCCGATGACGACTGCCAGCGCGGCGCCGGCGTTGACCCCGAGCAGGCCTGGATCGGCCAGAGGGTTGCGGGTCAGGCCTTGCATGGTCGCCCCGGCCACGGCCAGCGCGGCCCCTGCCAGCAACGCCAGCAGGGTGCGGGGCAGACGGCTGGCGATCGCCGCTTCGTCGATGGAGTCGATACGCCCATCCAGCAGACCCATGAGCGCGGTCAGGTCCGTCGGCCTGGCGCCGATGACCACCGACATCATGATGCTGGCGGCCAGCGCCGCCAGCAGCAGATAGACGCCGGTCGGGCGCGAATGGCCTGTCCTGCCAGGCGCCAGCGGCCTTGCCTTCATATCCTTCCCTTCCTGCTCATTTGCGCGTATCCATCCTGTCCAGACGCTTGATTCAGGGTTGCTGACGCTTGCGAGCGGCTTCGGCCAGTCGTTCGACGTAGTCGTCGAGCACCCAGGGAATCGACAGCGGCGTCGGGTTGGCTGCGGTTCCGGTGGGATTGTTGCCGAGCAGCACCAGCGAGCCCTGTTCCACCGCGGGCAGGCGCGAGGTCAGCATATGCTCGTTGAGTCGCTCCACCAGCGGCTCGCCACCATAGGTGATGATGATGTCGACATCGGCGATCTCGTCGATACGCTCGGCGCTGATGGAGCCGGCGAAACGGCCGTCAACGGAGCTGTCGGTGACGAACTGGGGCGAGGTCAGGCCGATCTCGTGCAAGAAGCGCACCCGGGCGTCGTTGTCGTTGTAGAAGTTGATCTGACTGAGGTCGGTGGGCTTGATATGGCTGATCAGCATGGCGCTCTTGCCGGCGAGTTCCGGGTGCTCGGTGATCTGCTGCTCCACCTGGGCTTCCAGGCGTGCGATCAGGGCCTCGCCTTCTTCGGCCATGCCCATGCCTGCGCTGTTGAGTCGGATCATGTCACGCCAGCCCGACGACCAGGGAGCTTCGGGGTAGGCCACCACCGGGGCGATCTTGCTGAGGGTGTCGTAGTCGGAGCGGCTGAGGGCGGAATAGGCCGCCAGGATAACGTCGGGCTGGCTCGCGGCCACCGCCTCGAAGTCGATGCCATCGCCTTCGTCGAACAGGTTGGGGGGGCCTGCGTCGAGCTCGTCAAGACGCTGCTCCACCCAGGGCCAGAGGCCATCGCCATCGTCATCGCCGAAGGTGGTAGCGGGAAAGCCCACCGGCACCACTCCCAGCGCTAGCGGCACCTCGTGGTTGGCCCAGGCCACCGTGGCGACCCGTTCGGGCTTTTCCTCGATCACGGTGACGCCGAGGGCGTGCTCGATTTCGATTGGATAGCCATCGTCGCCAGCGGCGAGGACAGGCTGGACGGCGGCGAGTAACACAAGGCCGAGCGGCCAGCGTGGGTGGATCAGGGGCATGGGGTCTTCCTTATAGAGGCGATGACCGGCTCTCGCAGGAGAGCCGGTTTGACAGTGGTGTCGCGAGTGCCGGTCGGGCGCACAGCGCCCGACGCGGATGTCGAGGTTTCGGCGTTCCAGGGCACTAGAAGTCGTAGGTCAGGCTCAGCAGCGCGCTGCGCGGCTCGCCATAGATACCCTGGCTATAGAAGCCGAGCTGCGAGTAGTACTCCTCGTCGAACAGGTTGGTGACGTTGAGCTGGGCGCTCATGCTGTCGTTGATGCGATAGCGGGCCATGGCATCGGCGACAAAGACGTCACCCTGACCGATCTTCTCGGTGCCGTTGGGGGTGTCGTTGTCGCGGTAGGTGTCACCCTGCCAGCGCGCACCGCCGCCGAGGGTCAGGTTCGACCAGCGGCCAGGCAGCTGCCAGCTGGCGAACAGCTTGGCCTGCTGGCGGGCATAGCTGGTGTTGAGCTGCTCACCGTCGGCGTCCTCGGCGTCCACCAGGGCGTAGCTGGCGGACAGGTTGACGCCGTCGGCCACCTCGCCTGCGATCTCGAGCTCGAAGCCTTCGACCTCGGCGCCGTCGGTGGTGGTGTAGGCCTGGTCGGTGGTGCCCGCGACGAAGACCCCGGGGATTTCCACCGCCAGATTGTCCTGCTGGCTGTGGAACACCGCGAAGGACACGTCGGCACGATCGTCGAACAGCTCGGCCTTGAGGCCGGCCTCGTAGTTGATGCCTTCCAGCGGATCCAGCAGGGCGCCGCTGGGTGAGCGCTCGCTCTGGGTGTTGAAGATCTCGGTGTAGCTGGCGTAGGCGCTGAGGTCGTCGGTGATATCGACGATCAGACCCGCGTAGGGGGTGAACTCGTTGTCGTATTCGTACTCACGCTCGCCGCGATAGTCCTGGTCGATCTTCCAGTCGGTCATGCGCGCGCCGACGATAAAGTGCACCGGGTCTGCCAGCGAGAAGCGGGATACCGCGTAGTAGCCCTGCTGTTCGGTCACGGTGTCATCGGTCAGGCCCCACTCGCCCCAGACCGGTTCTGCCAGGGCCGGGTCGTTGCGGTCGCTGAAGCTGCCCAGCGCCGGCACGTCGCCGGCCGGGCCGCGACTGTTGATCTGGTAGTCCTCGTGCAGGTCCATGTAGCCGAAGCCGAGCTGATGCTCGCGGCCGAACAGGGTGAAGGGACCTTCGGCGCTGACATGCAGATTCTTCTGGGTGCGATCGCCGCGATAGTCGACCAGGTAGGATTCGGTGGCGTAGCTGGGCGTGTAGTAGAGCACACCGGTCTCGCGATCCGGATAGCCGCCGCGGTAGTTGTAGGTCAGGCCATAGTTGGCGTCGCCGTAGCTGTAGGCGGCGCGGGCAGACCAGCCATTGTCGAAGTGGTGGGTCAGGTCGACGAAGGCGCGGGTGTTCTCGGTGAAGAAGTTGGCCCAGTCGGTGTTGTTGGCGGTGGAGCGGTCGAAGTCGGTACGGCCACCGTCCAGGTAGTACTGCGGTACGCCGATGTAGGCGCCATCCTGGTCGTAGTGCTGGTATTCGATGCCCACGCTGAGCTCGGTGTTGTCGGTCAGCTCGGCGGCGATCACCCCGTAAAGGGTCTCGCGGTCGTTCTCGACGCCGTCCATGAAGCTGTCCGAGCTGTCCTTGGCCGCCACGAAGCGCACGCCGACGCGCCCCTCGCTGTCCAGCGGAGTGCTGACATCGACCACGCCGCGCCCCCGGTCCCAGCGGCCCACCGCGGCAGTCACGCTACCCGCCGCCTCGTCCAGCGGCTTCTTGCGCACAAAGTTGACGGTGGCGGATGGATCGCCGACCCCGGTCATCAGGCCGGTGGCGCCGCGCACGACCTCGACCCGGTCGTAGATGGCGGTGTCCCACTCGGCGTCGCCGAACGGCCAGAACGCGCTGGTATTGCTCTGTAGGCCATCGAACTGGAAGTTGCGAATGGTGTAGCCGCGGGACTGGAAGCTGGTGCGAGTGCCGTCCAGACGGATCGCCGAGACGCCGGGCAGCCGTTCCACCGCCTCGGTGGTGCTGGTGATGGCCTCGTCGTCCATCTGCTGGCGGGTCAGGAAGCTGATCGACTGTGGCGTCTGGCGCGGCGTCAGCGTCAGGCCGTTGGCGCTGGTGCTGGAGGCCACCTGATAGCTCTCGGTCGATTCGGTGGTGGCACGCAGATCGTCACCGACCACGGTCATGCTGGCGAGTTGCTCGGCGTCCTGGGCCAGCACCGGGGTCGACAGGGCGGCACCGGAGGCCAGGGCAATGGCGATAGCCAGGCGGCCAGGAACGAGGTGGCCCGGAACGAGACGGCCAGGAACAAGGCAGGTGAGGGGAGCGGAATGGTGCGGCACGAAAGGGGTTCCCTGTTTATGTTTTAAGAATGCAAATTATTCACGTTTCCATTGGCGGGTGTTTATGAGCGCTGCCAAGTTGTCTATGCGAGATGCCACAAATGCACAAAACGGCAGAACTTTTTGGCGAAGTGGCACCATTGGCCTGGTGCAGGGGCCGGGCAAGCGGAGAAGGTCAGGAACCAAGAGAAGGTCAGGCAAGAAAAGGAAACCAGGCAAGAAGAGCAGCCCTGACGCGAACGACCAGGGGCAAGACGACGATCTGGCAGAAGGCGGCCGGCGGTAGAAGACGCCGCTGGAGGTGGGAAGGGACATTGGCGGTGATGCGAGGCCCGCCAGCGCAAGGCGCTGGCGGGGAAAAACGACGGTAGGCGTGTTCTGGTGGGCGCGTTCGGCAGGGGCCTGTCAGCTGCGCTCGGGTTCGGCGGCGCTCACCTGACCTTCCTCCAGGGAGGACTCCTCGTCTGCTTCCATGAGTTCCAGGTCGAGTTGCACCGGATCGTCGGCCGCTTCCTCGACCCAGGTCGCCCCCAGGGAGGCGGTGCCGGCGGGGACCGCGACATAGTGGCCGTGGGTGTCCGAGGGCTGGTTCGGATAGCGCCACAGGCAGTAGCCGCCGAAGACCACGATAAGCGCGTGGATCAGCGCCAGGTCCCACAGAAAGCCGGCAGAGCCCAGCAGGTCCATCAATAGCCCCGTGCTTAGCGGGCCGAGGATGGCGCCGATGCCGAGCGCCAGCACCAGACTGCTGCTGGCGGACACCGTCTGCTGTGGCGTCAGGACGTCATTGGCGCAGGCGAGAAACAGTGAATAGAGCGTCAGGGTGGTGCCACCCAGCAGCACGCCGAGCAGCGTCAGCGCATGGCTTGCGCCCTGGTCGAACAGCAGCCCGGCCAGCGAGAAGGCGGTGGCCAGGGCGGCGACGATGAGGATCACCCATTGGCGATCGGTCTTGTCGGAGAGCTTGCCTAGGGGCCATTGAAACAGCGCCCCACCGAGGATGAATGCCCCCATGAAGGCGGCGATCTGGTGGGTTTCCAGCCCATGGTTGGCGGCAAACACCGCGCCCATGCCAAACACCGTGCCGTTGGCGATCCCGGTCAGCAGGCAACCGAGGGTGCCCAGCGGCGACAGTCGATACAGGCGCAGCAGGTTCATCGCCTCGGGCTGGCTGGTGTCCGGCTGGGGGGTGTAGCTCAACAGGATCGGCACCAGCGCCAGCGACATCAGTATCGAGACGATCAAGAACAGCAGGATGCCGCTGGGGTCGGCCACGTTCAGCAGCAACTGGCCGCCGCCCATGCCGAGATAGCTGATGACCATGTAGAACGCCAGCAGACGCCCGCGCAGGTGGTTGCTGGCGTGGCCGTTGAGCCAGCTTTCGGTCACCACGTAGAGCCCGGCGTAGGCGAAGCCGGTCATCAACCGCATCGCCGCCCACACCCAGGGGTCGATGAACATGACGTGGACCAGGATGGCGATGGAGGTGATCGAGGCCAGGGCGGCGAACACCCGGATATGGCCGACGTCGCGAAGCTTGCGTGGGGTCAGGGTGGAGCCGGCCAGAAAGCCGACGAAGTAGGCCGACATCACCAGCCCGGTGACCGTGTTGCCGAAGGATTCCTCGGCGGCGCGCACCCCGAGCAGGCTGCCCTGCAGGCCATTGCCGAGCATCAGCAGGCCGACGCCGAGCAGCAGCGCCCAGAGGCTCCAGGCCGCCGACAGGGTGGAAGTGGGAGTCGATGTGGTCACGGCGGCCTCGCTTGTCCGGGGAGGGGGCGACGGAAGTCTGTTGTCGTCTGGGGTACCGCGGCGCCAGTCCATCGCCGCCGCCGCTAATCGTCAGTGTGTCCGGCGTACCGCTGATCGGCAAGGGGCGCCATGTTGTTGCCGGCAAGGCATCGTTTGACGCTCTGCCACGAATGACCGAACTCATCTTGGCCGTCCAGCACGCTGACCCGACGACGACTCCATCGCATCGTAGTTGGTCGAACTCGCGGCCGTAACCGACGCGCACCAGGCGCAAGTGGGTAGTCTGTCGCGTGCGAGCAATCATCCCGGGGACGTCGACTTCAACGCTATCGTTCGTTTGATTTTTTCTGGTGTGTCCGTCTATTGCCGAAGCAGATTCAGGGGGCGTTACTGGGTTTAATGCAGGAAAGGTTACGCCGCGAGCCGAGAGAATTTCGCTATCTTGACGTCTGGTCGAAAATGGGTAAATTATCCTTCGTCCGCCTGATTGGACATTTTCTGCACAGCACAGTAGGGTATGTGCGCCGCAGCGATGGTTTTATCCCGCCTTTTACAGGCCTCACGTCGCTCTGAACGCCGAGCCCTTATCCTGGCTCGCGATCCGATGCCAAGCTGGCGTTATACCGCCAGGAGAAGTGCCATCGCTGGATGGATGTGGCACCTTCCCGACTGGATTACCCCGGGGCCAATGGCCCGGCGGGGACCTGTTTGTCTTGTCTAATGCTGTTCCTGCGTTGTCGCTGGAGAGGACCGAGATGTCGCCCCACTACACCGACCAGGGCCGCTGCATGCCGCGCCGCCCGCCTCCCTGACCCACCAGTGGTCTGCTGGCGTCTTCGATACGCCCCGCCGGTTGTCGCAATGTCGGCCCGCCTGCCCCTGCTGCAATGGCTGGCCATGTGCTGCGGCGCGTCCCGACGCCTTTCTGTACCGAAAAAGCGGCAGTAATCCGTTTTATTTCGGCCCTTGAGACTTCAATGATCCCGAGGAAGCTTCGTCCTTTTCGTGGGCGGAATTCCTGTGGCGTTGTCGTGCTCGTCTAGTGAGTTTTTCGCGGTGAAGTGCCGGCATGCGCTCGCATGAACCGTCGCTCGCCTGTGTTCCACCAACAAGAGAATTGCCCTTGAATAGCGCCTCCCTCCACCAGTTTTCGACCCTGACGGTCATCCTGTTGATGATCGCTTTTTATGGCGGCACCTACCTGCTGACCCTGAGCATTCGCAAGAAGAAGGAAGACGCCGACGCCTTCATGGTCTCGAACCACCGGGTCGGCTTCGGCATCGGTGCCGCCAGCATGACGGCCACCTGGATCTGGGCCGCTTCTTTCTACGCCGCTGCCACCTCCGGCTATACCTATGGTGTGTCCGGCCCGATCCACTACGGGCTGTGGGGCGCGCTGATGATCCTGTTCATCTATCCGTTCGGCCGCCGCTTCCGGCGGCTGGCGCCCAACGCCCACACCCTGGGCGAGCTGATCCACGCGCGCCACGGCTCCTCCAGCCAGCTGATCCTGGCGCTATCGAACCTGCTGGGCAGCATCATCAGCCTGATGGTCAACTTCACCGCCGCCGGGGCGCTGGTATCGGTACTTTCGCCGCTGTCGTTCCAGGCCGGCGTCATCATCGCCGGTGTCGGGGTGCTGCTGTACACGCTGTGGTCGGGCTTCCGCGCCTCGGTGCTGACGGACTTCGCCCAACTGGTGGCGCTGATGGCGATCGCCGTGGTGATCATCCCGGCGGTGTTCTTCGCCATGGGCGGGCCCACTGAACTGGTGGCCGGGCTCGACAACCTCACCGCCGAGCAGGCCAACTTCTTCTCGATGGACGCCATCCTCAATCAGGGCGCACCCTTCTTTGTCGCGGTGCTGGCCTATGCCATCGGTAACCAGACCATCTCCCAGCGTCTGTTCGCGGTGAACGAGGACCACATCAAGCCGACTTTCCTCACCGCCACCGTGGGCTACGGTGCCATCGTCATCGGCCTTGGCATGATCGGCCTGATGGCGTTGACCCTGGGGGTCGAGCCGCTCAACGGTGACATGAACAACCTGATCCCGCAGATGGTGTCCAGCTACCTGCCGCCGGTGTTCATCGCTGCCTTCTTTATTCTGGTGATCGGTTCGCTGTCCTCGACCGCCGATTCCGACCTGTCGGCGCTGTCGGCGATCATGATGGCCGACGTCTACGGCAAGAACATCGCTCGAGGCAAGGCCGACCCCCGCCGCATGCTGCTGGTAGGGCGCATCACCATGATCGTGGCCACCGCCATCGGTATCGTCTTCGCCAGCTTCTCGCTGGATATCCTGGTGATGCTGGTCTTCGTCGGGGCACTGTGGGGGGCCATTGTCTTCCCGGTGATCGCCAGTTGCTTCTGGAGCCGGGTCACCAACGCGGCCTTCACCACCTCGGTGCTGGTGGCCATGGTGACCTTCTGCGTGGCGCGTTTTGAATGGCTGCCGATGACCGGTGTGGCCGGCCTTGGCTTCGAGTTCCTGGCCAGCATCGGTGGTGGCATCATCATCGCGCTGATGGTGTTCGGCTTCCTCGGCCGCGTGGCCGGCGCCGTCGCCGGGCTCGCTGCCTTTGTCGCCATGCTGGTGTTCGCCACCGGTTTCCTCAGGGAGTACACGGTGCTGCTGGCCTCGCTGACCGCCTACGGCACCAGCACCCTGGTGTGCGTGGTGATGAGCCTGGCCAGCCGCGAGCGGTTCGACTTCGACACCATCGCCGAGCGGGTCGGCAACTATGATGCCGCCGAGGCCGCGACGGTAGCCGGCGAGCACCCGTCCAAGCCCGCCCCGGCAGGACTTGCGACCCAGCGCTGAACCCTTGTTTGACGGGCGCCGCAGGCTGGCGGCGCCCACCGACGGAGATTCCCCATGACCCTGCTTTTTGGCTTTTACGTATTGGTCTGGCCTGCGCTCACCCTGGGCGTGCTGCTGCTGATCTGCCGCGCCGTTGCCCGCGATCGTCGTGAGGCGAAAAAGGGCCACCGCGCCCTGGTGTGAGACGCAACTCGCACTGACCCGTTGCGATACCTGACCTCGATGCGAGGGACAGGCCGCAACCAAAGAAGCCGCCCCTTGGGGCGGCTTCTTTCGTCATGGCAGGCGGCAGGGCAGGGAGGTCGCGTCAGCGCCGCGCCAGGTAGCCCAGGTTGCCCGAAATGTTGCGACCGGCCTCGACCAGAATGCGCTTGTACTCCGAGGTCTTGTCCTGGTGGTAGCGGATGCTCGGGATCGACATGCTCAGGGCGGCGATGGCGCGCCCGGTGTGATCGAAGATCGGGGTGGCGAAGCAGCAGACGCCTTCATCCATCTCTTCGAGATCCTCGGACAGCTCGCTCTCGGCGATCTCGGCCAGCTCTTCGCGCAGTGCCGCTTCGGTGGTCACGGTGTTCTGGGTGCGTGGTTCGAACTTGACGTTCGCGAGCAGGGCGTCGAGCTGCGCCGGGGGCAGGTGGGCCAGCAGGGCCTTGCCGATGGAATTGGTGTAGGCCGGGCTACGGTCGCCGATGCGGGTGTGAATGCACAGGTTGAATTGAGAGTTGTACTTGTGTACGTAGATCACTTCGGCGGTGGTGGTGTCCAGGGTGCCCAGGTGCACGGCTTCGCGGGTCAGTTCGGACAGCGCCGCCATGTCGGGATCGGCCATCTTGATCAGGTCGGCCTTGCCGAGCGCTGAACTGCCAAGCGCAAAGACCTTCATCGTCAGCCGGTATTTCTCGCTTTCCGGATTCTGGGCGATGTAGCCCAGGTTCTTGAGCGTCTGCACAAAGCGATAGGCGGTGCTCTTTGACATCACCGCGCGTTGGGACAGCACCGCCAGGCTGGATTCTCCACCCTCATCCAGAGCCTCCAGGATCGCCATGACCTTGAGTACCGCTGTGACGTTGTCGACCTTCGCTTCAGTAGCCATAGGGCCAAGATTCCAGAAATTGTGAAATAGGGTTTTATCTCTTGGTTTCGAGTTATACGTCTTTAGTCGTATGTCTGCAATATTCGGATGAGCTACGGCAGGTTCACCCAACTCTTCTATGTGGTGAGCCAGATCCTTCTCACCCTGATGACTGCTTCCATCGCGCTCTATGGCGTGTCGCTGTTTCTCGGCGCGGTGTTCGATGTTCGGGTGGCCTTCGTCACCCTGGTGATCGGTGCCGTCATCATCGTGACGTTGGCCATCGCCCTGGGCCAGGTCCACCACCTCAGCCTGTTCGACATCATGGTGATGTTCGGGGTGATCTTCCAGATGCCGCTGGCGCTGCCGGCCATGCTGTCCATCGCCAGGACCGGCGCCCCTGACTGGGCCGGTTGGGGCGGGGTGCTGGTGGGTATCCTGGTGACCACCACGAGCTATCTGTGGCTCGACGTCGAGGCGTTCGGCCAATGGCTCGGCCTGCCGTCGATCCATCCCTCCCAACTGGTCGATATCAAGCTCGCGGTCTCGCTGACGCTGCAGGTCGTCAGCGTGGTGGGTTTCGTCTACCTGGCGCGTTTCGTCCATGCACCACCCAGAAGCACCGCCCGCCAGGCAGAGGTCGACGAGTTGTTTGCCCGGCTGGAGCGTCCGGTGGCCGCGGACACCACGCCGGACAGCGGTGGGCCGTCGCGCAAGCTGGCGCCGCGACTGGTGCGGTACGTCGCACTGGTATCGCTGCTGTTGGCGGTACTCGCCGATACCTGGCTCGGCGCAGGCTTCTTTATGATCGTGGCCGTGTGTCAGTTGGTTGTCTCGCGACTGCTGAAGCAATAGAGGTTATCGCCAGGCCATCACGAGCAAATTTCATCCGGCTGGCCAAGACGTCGCCGGGGGAAAACTGGATAATGCGCCCCAAAGGCGTTGTCGGTGGCGAGTGTCCGGCGACCCAAACCCATTACTCCGGTGCTGACTCCATGGAAATCAAGGTCAATTTTCTCGACAACCTGAGGCTCGAGGCCAAGTTCGACGACTTTACCGTCATTACCGACCAGCCCATCCGCTACAAGGGTGACGGCTCGGCGCCGAGCCCCTTCGACTATTTCCTGGCGTCGTCTGCCCTGTGTGCCGCCTACTTCGTCAAGGTCTACTGCGTTGCCCGGGATATCCCCACCGAAAATATCCGGCTGTCGCAGAACAACATCGTCGACCCGGAAAACCGCTACAACCAGATCTTCAAGATCCAGGTAGAGCTGCCCGAAGACCTGTCCGACAAGGACCGCCAGGGCATCCTGCGCTCCATCGAGCGCTGCACCGTGAAGAAGGTGGTGCAGACAGGCCCCGAGTTCCAGATCGAGACGGTGGAGAACCTCGACGAGGACGCCCAGGCGCTGCTGATGGCGGAGCCGGAAGAGGGCCAGCGCACCTGGATCGAGGGCAAGGACCTGCCGCTGGAGCAGACCATCGCCAACATGACCGGGATGCTTGCCGAGCTCGGCATGAAGGTCGAGATCGCCTCCTGGCGCAACATCGTGCCCCACGTCTGGTCACTGCACATCCGCGACGCCGCCTCGCCCATGTGCTTCACCAACGGCAAGGGCTCGACCAAGGAGAGCGCTCTGTGCTCGGCGCTGGGCGAGTTCATCGAGCGGCTGAGCTGCAACTTCTTCTACAACGATCAGTTCTTCGGCCAGGAGATCGCCTCGAGCGAGTTCGTCCACTATCCCTTTGAAAAGTGGTTCAAGCCCGGGCCCAACGACGAGCTGCCCAAGGGCATCCTCGACGATTACTGCCTGGAGATCTTCGATCCCGACGGCGAGCTTCAGGGCTCGCACCTGATCGACACCAACTCCGGCAATGTCGAGCGCGGCATCGTCGCGCTGCCCTTCGTGCGCCAGTCCGATGGCGAGGTGATCTACTTCCCCTCCAACCTGATCGAGAACCTCTACCTGTCCAACGGCATGAGCGCCGGCAACACCCTGGCCGAGGCCCAGGTGCAGTGCCTGTCGGAGATCTTCGAGCGCGGCGTGAAGCGCCAGATCCTCGAGCAGGAGCTGGCGCTGCCAGACGTGCCCGAGGAGGTGCTGGCGAAGTATCCGGACATCGTCGAGGGCGTGAAGGCGCTGGAGGCCCAGGGCTTCCCGGTGCTGGTCAAGGATGCCTCCCTCGGCGGCCAGTTCCCGGTGGCCTGCGTGACCCTGATGAACCCCAAGACCGGCGGCGTGTTCGCCTCCTTCGGCGCCCACCCGAGCTTCGAGGTCGCCATCGAGCGCAGCCTGACCGAGCTGATGCAGGGGCGCAGCTTCGAGGGCCTCAATGACTTCATGCCGCCCACCTTCAACTCGCTGGCGGTGACCGAGCCCAACAACTTTGTCGAGCACTTCATCGACTCCTCCGGGCTGGTGTCCTGGCGCTTCTTCAGCGCCAGGTCCGACGTCGAGTTTGTCGAGTGGGACTTCTCCGGCAGCAACGACGAAGAGGCGGCGACCCTGTTCGGCATCCTCGAGGAGATGGGCAAGGAAGCCTACATGATGGTCCACGAGGACCTGGGCGCGCCGGTCTGCCGCATCCTGGTGCCGGGCTATTCCGAGGTCTATCCGGTCGAGGACCTGGTGTGGGACAACACCAACATGGCGCTGGACTACCGCGAGGACATCCTCAATCTGCATCGTCTCGACGACGACCAGCTCGCGGATCTGCTCGAGCGGCTGGAAGAGAGCCAGATCGACGAGCACATGGACATCATCACCCTGATCGGTATCGAGTTCGACGAGAACACCGTGTGGGGCCAGCTGACGATCCTCGAGCTCAAGCTGATGCTCCACCTGGCGCTCGGTCAGCACGAGGAGGCGCTGGATCGGGTCGAGATGTTCCTGCAGTACAACGACAACACCGTCGAGCGTGGCCTTTACTACCAGGCGGTGCGGGCGGTGCTGGAAATCACCCTGGACGACGAGCTAATGCTCGACGACTTCCTTTACAACCTGCGTCGCATGTTCGGGGACGAGACCATGGACAGCGTGGTCGGTGTGGTCAGCGGCGAGCTGCGCTTCCCTGGCCTTACCCCGACCAGCATGGCGCTCGAAGGGCTGGAAAAGCACCAGCGCCTGATCGAGAGCTACAAGAAACTGCACGCGCGCAGGGCTCAGCTGGCCAAAGCCAAGGGCTGATCAGCCCAGCCACCGGCGCCGGTGTAACGGTCAGGCGCCGATGGCCTTCAATACCAACGCCCCCGACGTCTTCGTCGGGGGCGTTTTCGTCTGCGCTTCGTACAACGCTCGGGGACAGACGCCCCTGTCTCGCCAAGGTGCTGATGTTCCGGCATATGGGCCGCTTTCCTGGCGCGCTGGACGGCATCTGAGTGATCGACGCCAGGCTAGAACTTTGGTCGAGATTCTTAAAATGAATCCGTTATGTTTCTTGTTGGTGAAAAAATAGCTGCTATTTTTCATTTTTGTGAAGTCAAAGAGTTCTACGCCAGCTATTGCTCGAAGTCGGCGGCGTTGTCGCGGGGGCCGGGGTTGCGGCCTGGCGGCGTGTCACCGCCTTCGGGTGTCATCCACCAAGGAGTTTTCGATGACCCAACAATCGATAACGAATGTCGAAAGCCATCCGCCAGCGGGACCGGTCAGCCGCATCTTCGGCCAGTATGATCGCTCGCTGTTCTGGCCTGTGCTGCTGATCTACGGCTTGATCATGGCTTGCGCGCTGTTCTTTCCGACCCTGACCGGTCAGGTGTTGTCCTCGACCCGTGACTTTCTGATCTTCAACTTCGGCTGGGGCTTTTTGCTGGGGATGGGGGGTGCGCTGCTGTTCTGTCTCTACCTGGTGATCAGCCCCTATGGTGATCTGAAGCTTGGCGCCGACGATGAGGTGCCGGAGTTCTCCTACGGCGCCTGGATCTCGATGCTGTTCAGCTGCGGCTTTGGCATCGGCTTCGTGTTCTTCAGCGTGGCCGAGCCGTTGACCCACCTCTATCAGTCCTCCCACGTCATCGACATGGGGGCGACGGGAGAAGCCGCCGGGGTCGCCAAGGCGGTCCAGCTGACCTTGCTGGACTGGGGCATGCATGGCTGGGCGGTATTTGCCATCGCCGCCTGGGCGATCGCCTTTCCGGCCTACCGCCTGGGCCTGCCGCTGACGGTGGCCACCGGTCTCTATGGCATCCTGGGAGAGCGCTGCAACACCAGTGTCTGGGGGCGCCTGGCCAATGCCCTGGGGATCATCGGCACGATCGGCGGCAATGCCACCATGATCGGGCTCGGGGTGGCCTCCATCAACTACGGTCTGGCGACCTTGTTCGGATGGGACCTTGGTCCCGTTGGCCAGGCCCTGGTGATGATCGTGGTGATCGTGGCCTACGTGATTTCCGCCGCCACCGGTGTGGAGCGCGGCATCAAGGTGCTGAGCCAGGCCAATATGGTGATGGCTGGGGCGATTCTGCTGGCGCTGCTGTTCTTCGGCCATGCGCCCACTCAATATCTGCTGAACCTTGCCACCCAGCAGGTCGGCGACTATTTCGGCGAGGTGTTTGCGCTGCAGTTCTGGAGCGATGCCGGCAACTTCGAGCAGCGTGAATGGCTCGGTTGGTGGGTCGTGTTCTACTGGCTCTGGTACATCTCCTACATCCCTTTCTGCGGCGGCTTCATCGCGCGGATTTCCCGCGGCCGGACCCTGCGCGAGTTCATCGTCGGCGTGATCCTGGTGCCCATGCTGCTGGCAATCGGCTGGTTCAGCATCTGGGGAGGCTCCGCCGGCTACGTCGAGGTCACCGGTATCGCGCCTCTATGGGAAGGCGTGCAGCAAAAGCCCGAGTCGGGGATCTATGCCCTGCTCGAGAGCATGCCGGGTGGCTGGTGGCTGAGTCTGGGGGTGCTTTTCAATATCGTCATCTTCGCGGTGACGACCTCCGATTCGGCGTCCTTCTTTGCCGCCATGCAGGTCTCCAACGGCGATGAAAACCCCAAGGTGTCGATGCGCCTGCTGTGGGGCGTGGTGATCGGGTTTACCGGCATCATGTTCCAGTTGACCGGTGGCTTCGACGCGATCAGAAGCCTCGCCATCGTGGTCGGCGCTCCCTTCTTCGTGGTTGGTATCGCCTACATGGTGTCGGTCTACCGGATGCTCAAGTCCGCCAAGAAAGGCGGTGTGCACAACGACAGGATCGGCGTCTTCTACCGAGGCATGGTGCCTTACAAAATCGGCCGCCAGGGAGCCAATAGCGAGAGGCATAGTGATGATCGAGCTTGAACCCCGTGTCGTCGTCCTTTGCCGCCAACCATCGAGGAGGAGTGTCTGATGTCAGTACTCACGCCGTTCGACCCCAGCTATGACCCGTTGAAAGACGCCACTCCCGGTGTCGGGCGGGACTACGCGCCGAGCTACTGGCGCCATCACGCCGGGCCTCCACCGCAGGACGACGGCCCGGTGGATCGCGACATGGACGTCGACGTGGTGCTGATCGGCGCTGGTTTTACAGGCCTTGCCACTGCGCTCTTTCTGGCGCGTGAGTATGGCATCAAGGCGACCGTGCTGGAGGCCAACCAGATCGGCTGGGGTTGCACCAGCCGCAATGGCGGCCAGGGGCATCTCGCCTGGGGCCGCCTGAGTCGAAGCCAGTGGGTGAAGCGCTGGGGCCAGGACGTCGCCCGGCGTCTTCACGCCAATAGCCTCGAGGGCTTCGAGGTATTCCAGTCGATGGCCGAGGACCCCGAGATCGACTGCGAGCCGCAGAACCACGGCAACCTGTTGATCGCTCACAGCGCCAAGGCACTCGATGGACTCAAGGAGGAGTCACGGCTGTGCAATCGGCTGCTGGGCTACCCGACTCGAGTGCTCGGCCGCGATGATGTGCTCGAGGGTTACATCGGCGACCAGGAGGCCCAGGGCGCCATGCTGGAGCCGGTGGGAATCGCCGTTCAGCCGCTCAAGCTGGCCTACGGCTACGCCCGGGTGGCACGGCGGCTCGGAGCCAGGATTCACGCCGCAAGCCCCGTCCAGGGCTGGACCACCGAGGGTGGGGTGCATCACCTCAGGACCCCGGGGGGTGTGGTGCGGGCGCGTGCCGTGGGCATCGCCACCGCGGGTTATACCAGCCCCCAGCTGCACCGGGTCACGGCCTACCGCAATATGCCGATCATGGCCAACTCGGTGTGGACCCGGACCTTGACCGACGACGAGGTCGAGGCCTGCGGCTTTCGTTCCACCGTGCTGACCACCGATACCCGCAAGCTGCGCTACTACTATCGCTTTCTGCCGGAAAGGCGCCTGCAGATCGGCACCCGTAGCGCGATCAGCGGTGCCGACGCCCAGAACCCGCGACACCTCAAGGTGGTCCACGATGCCATCGCGCGAAAGTTCCCGGCCATCGCCGGTATCGAGACGCCCTGGTTTTCCCACGGCTGGATGGATATCTCCCACGACATGATGCCGAGGATCGTGCAGCCGGACCCCGGCAGCAGCATCTTCTACGCCCAGGGATACAGCGGCAATGGCGTGGCATTTTCCGCCTACGCCTCAAAAAAGATGGCGGCGCTGATCGCCGGAGAATCGCTCAAGGAGGCCGACCTGCCGATCTTCAATTCGCCCTTGCCCGGGCACCCGCTGAGGCCGGTGCGTCGTCTGGGCCAGCGTGCCCTTTACCGGTATTTCCAGGTGCTCGACAGCCTGCGATAGCCATGGCAATGGAGGGCGCCGCTTAGGCCTGGCGTCCTCTTCTCACCACCACGATTCACGACAACTGCTACTCACAACCGTTACTCACAACGACCGCTACACACAGCGACCGCTACACACAGCGGCCAACATGTCCCGACAGGAGACACACCCCATGACGACAATGACAAACGAGACGCTCAATCGCCTCTTCGCGGCCTTCAACGCCCACGATATCGACGCGGTGATGAGCTATTTTGCCGACGATATCGTCTTCGATACCGTCGCCGGGGACCAGGCCCATGGCACCCGCATAGAGGGCTGGGAGGCCGTCAAGGCGGCCTTCGAGAACACCTGGGGCACCATGCGTGACGTGCAGTGGATCAACGGCAGGCACTACTTTGTCATGGCCGGCGTCACCGACGGTGGCAGCGATGGGCCAGACGCTGGCGGCGAGCGTATCGTCTCCGAGTCGACCTTCGTCGCCACCCAGCCAGACGGCAAGCGAGTCGAGGCGGACGGGGTCGATCTGTTCAGCGTGCGAGATGGCAAGATCACCCGCAAGCAGGCGTTTCGCAAGCAGCGTCCCGCCTTTGACCCCAGTTGACGCCTTAGTCGCCGTGCGATGCCTTAGCCCCCGGTCGAGCCTCTGGTAGTCTAGGTCCACGCCAATAATGATGGGAAAAGCGATGGCCAGGACGAAGGACGCCAGCAAGGACGCCACCCGGGATACCCGCGAGGGTCAGGACGCCCTGCGGCTCGGTCAGCAGATCCGCGATCTGCGCAAGGCGCGTCAGATGACGCTGGCCGAGCTTGCCGAACGGGTCAACCGCTCGGTGGGCTATCTGAGCCAGGTCGAGCGGGGCGCGTCGTCGCTGCCCATCGGCGTGCTGCAGGCGATCAGCGAGGCGCTGGGGGTGCGGGTGAGCTGGTTCTTCGAGGCCGACAATGACGTGCCCGAGCACGAGCGGGACGTGATCGTGCGCGCCTCCGGCCGCCGGTCCATGGAATTTTCAGGCATCGGCGTCCGTGAAGAGCTGCTGTCGCCGCGTCTCAGCGGCCAGTTGATTCTGATCATGACGCGGCTGGAACCGGGCGGCAGCGGCGGTGAGGTGCCCAGGCAGCGCAAGGGCGAAGAGGCCGGCTACGTCGAAGCCGGGCAGCTCGAACTCACCATCGGTGATCAATGCCATCTGCTGGAGGCGGGCGACAGCTTCTCCATCACCGGCGATCAGCCCCACCTTATCCGCAACCCCGGCGATATCGAGACCCGGGTGGTCTGGGTGATGACCGGGGTCGACTATTGAGGCTTGTCTGAAAAGTACCTGCGCTCGGTAATACGGCGTTAAAAATCGGCTGGTGCGTCAGTCCGGTCAATATGCTCGTTTACACCCCGTAAACTGCGCTGTCGCACCGATTTTTGCCTTGTCTAACCTTCGCTCGTCGACTTTTCGGACGACGCCGAAGGCGCCCGGAGCGGTCTCCGGGCGTTCACTCCACGCGTTCTCTCCAGGCAGACTTTTCGGTGGCCGGCGAGGCCTTCAGGCGGGCAGTCGGTTCACCGGCCACAGCACCTTCTCGCCACTGGCGAAGCGCACCGCTTCCTCGGCCACCTTGCGCTTGAGCTCTTGCGCGGCGTCTTCTGAATACCAAGCCATGTGCGGGGTGATCAGGCAGTTGTCGATGCCCCTGAGCGGGCTATCGGCGGGCAAGGGTTCCTGCTCGGTGGTGTCCAGGGCGGCGCCGGCAAGCCTGCCTTCCTTCAGGGCCTGGGCCAGGGCCGTCTCGTCGATGATGCCGCCACGAGAGGTGTTGATCAGATAGGCCGAGTCCTTCATCCGCTCCAGCGCCGCGGCGTCTACCAGATGGCGGGTTTCCTCGGTCAAGGGGCAGAACAGCCCGATCACGTCGGCCTCCCGGAACAACTCATCGAGTTCCAGGCAGCGAAGCTGGTCGGTGCCGTCTTCGGCGTTGGGCTGATGGTAGCGGTCGTGGGCGATGACATTGAAGCCCAGCGCCGCCATCTTGCGGGCGTAGAGCCGGCCGATGCGACCCAGGCCGACCACCCCGGCGGTCATCCGGGTCTGGCGCCGGATCGGCATGGCATCGGCGTACTCCCAGCGTCCGGCCTGGCAGCCGGCGTTCATCGGCACCAGCTTGCGAATCAGCGCCAGGCTCAGCGCCAGGGCGTGATCGGATACCTCGTGCATGCCGTAGTCCGGGACGTTGCAGACCTGGACCCCGGCGGCGCTGGCGGCCTCGAGGTCGACGTTGTTGACGCCGACCCCGTAGCGCACGATCTGCTTGAGATCGGGCAGGGCCTCGAATACCCGGCGGGTGAAGGGGGCGTACTGGTTCAGGGCGATATCGACGCCCTGGAGCTGTTCGATCAGCGCATCTTCGCTTTGGCATTCAAGCAGCGGGACATCGAAGCCCGCGCGCTTGAATATCTCGGTTTCCACGTCGTGGTTGGCGTGGTCGAGGTCGGTAAAGACGATCTTCATGCAAGTCTCCTGTCAGCGGCCGAGGTAGCCGCCATCGACGGGCAGGGTGACACCGTGGACATAGTCCGAGGCAGGGGAGGCCAGAAACAGCAGCGGTCCTTTCATGTCGTCGCCATTGCCCCAGCGCCCGGCGGGAATGCGTGCGGTGATCTCGGCGTTGCGACCCTCGTCGGCCAGCAGTGCGCTATTCATGTCGGTCGCCATGTAGCCCGGGGCGATGGCGTTGACGTTGATGCCCCTGGCCGCCCATTCGTTGGCCAGGGCCTTGGTCAGCTGCATCACGCCGCCCTTGCTGGCGGCGTAGGCCGGCACCGTCATGCCACCGAAGAACGACAGCAGCGAGGCGATATTGATGATCTTGCCCTGGCCGTCGGGCCCTTCGACGTCGCGCTCGAGCATATGCCGGGCGGCGAGCTGACACAGCTCGAACACCGCCGTCAGGTTGACCTCGAGCACCGCCTCCCAGTCATCGGCGGGGAAGTGCTCGGAAGGGTGGCGGCGCTGGACGCCGGCGGCGTTGACCAGGATGTCGAGGCGACCGCCGAGCTTGGCAAGGGCAGCGTCGAAGCCCTCGCTGCGCTGCTGGCGGCTAGCCAGATCGACGACCACGCCATGACAGGCGCTGGTCGACGTGGACAGGCCCGAGGCGACCTCATGGACCTTGTCCGACGAGCCCAGGATGACGACCTCGGCGCCTGCCTCGAGCAGGGCTTCGGCCATGCCGAGGCCGAGGCCCCGGGTTCCGCCGGTGACGATGGCCTTGCGGCCGTGTAGATCGAACAGCTTCATGATTGGCAGTCCACCAGAACCTTGACGGTGTTGAGGGAGGGAGTGGCGATCATCTCGAAGACACCGGCCGCGTCGGACAGCGGCACCACCTGGGTGATGGTCTGGCGCAGTTCATCGGCCAGGGTGTCGGCCAGAGCCAGGGCGTCGCCGAACTGCTTGTGGGTGTAGACCCGGGAGCCGATCAGGGTCAGCTCCTTGAAGTTCACGTCGATCAGATTGACCGCGTGGGCCGCCTTGTGGGTGGCGGTCAGGCAGATGGTGCCACCGACGCGTACTACCTTGGTCATCTCCAGCGCCGCGCTCTCGACGCCGGAGCACTCGAACACGGCGTCGGCGCCGTCGCCGCCGGTGGCGCTGGCCACCCGCTCGACCAGGCTCTCGCTGCGCACGTCCACGGTATCGAAGCCGAGCTGGCGACAAAGTCCCAGGCGGCCTTCGTCGACGTCGGAGACGATCACCCGGGAGGCGCCTGAGTGGCGCAGCACGATGGCGGTCAACAGGCCGATGGGGCCGGCGCCCATCACCACTGCGCTGTCGAGCAGCGCAAAGCGCGCCTGGTGCAGGGTCCTGACCACCACCGCCAGGGGCTCCACCAGCGCCGCCACCTCATCGGACAGGCTGTCCGGCACCTTGAACAGCACGCTTTCGTCGATCCACTGATGGTCGGTCATGCCTCCGTCACGATCGATGCCGATCAGCCGCAGGTTGGCGCAGACATGCGGGGTGCCGTTGCGACAGGGATGGCAGTCGCCGCAGGAGATCAGCGGGTAGGCCACCACTCGGTCGCCCACCGCGAAGCGCGAGTCCGGCGGCGTCTGCTCCACGCGGCCGACGAATTCGTGGCCCAGCACCAGGGGCGCCTGGGCGCGCGGGTGCTTGCCCGAGTAGATACCGATGTCGGTGCCGCAGACACCGCAGTAGAGCATGCGAACCTTGACGGCGCCGGCCCGCTCGGCGGGCTCCGGTACCTCGGTGACCTCGACCTGTCGGGGGCCGGTATAGACCAGTGCTTCCATGGGGGTTCCTCGTGTCGTCGGGGCGTTGTGAAGAGGGAGAATTCAGGCGCTGTGCTGCTGGCGCTCGGTACCGCTGTCGCTGCCGAGCCGTGCACCGCCGGTGCGATGGGGGGCCATCCGGTCGCGGTCGAACTCGACCCCGATGCCGGGACTGTCCGGGGCCACCGCGCGACCCTGGTCGAGGACCAGCGGACGTCGGGTGTAGTGGTCGATGGGGAAGGAGTGGATCTCCATCCAGCCGGCGTTGGGCTGGGCCGACACCAGGCTTACGTGCAATTCCTGCATGCCGTGGCTGCAGATGGGCAGGCCGTAGTGGCGGCTCTGGCGGGCGACATCGAGCCAGCCACTGATACCGCCGCAGTTGGAGGCGTCGGGCTGGATGAAGGATAGCCGCGCTTGTTCGAAGGCGTAGCCGAATTCGTGAGAGGTGTGCAGGTTCTCGCCCATGGCCAGCGGCATGCCGGTCGCCTCGGCGATGCGGGCATAGCCCTGGTAGTCGTCGGGAAGGGTGGGTTCCTCGAACCAGGTGATGTCATAGGGCGCGAAGGCCCTGGCGGCCTCGATGGCGCCATCGACGCTCAGCGCGTAGTTGGCGTCCACCATGAAGGGACGCTCGGGGCCGATCAGTTCGCGTACCCGGGCCACCCGCTCGACATCCTCGGCAAGGGTCGGGCGGCCGACCTTGATCTTGATGGCCTCGGCGCCCTGGTCGAGGTAGCCCTGAACGTTGGCGAGCAGCCGCTCGAGGGAGAAGTTGAGGTCGATGCCGCCGAAGTAGGCCTGGCACTGGCGGCCCTGGCCGCCGGCCATCTGCCATAGCGGCTGGCCGAGGCGGCGGCCCTTGAGGTCCCACAGCGCGATATCCAGCGCCGAGATGGCGAAGGCGGCGATGCCGCCGCGGCCCACGTAGTGGATATGCCATAGCATGTCGTCGTAGCAGCCGGCGATGTCACCGGCGTCACGCCCCAGCAGCATCGGCGCCAGGTCGTGCTCGAGCAGTGCCAGGATGGCGTGTCCGCCGCGCCCGCCGGTGTAGGTGTAGCCGGTGCCGCTGTGGCCATCCGCGGTGGTGACGGTGGCGGTCACGACCTCGAAGTCGGTGTGCACGCCATGCTTGGCATCGCCCATGGGCTCGCTCAGCGGCAGTCGGTAGAGGTCGAGCTCGATGGAGGTGATCGTCGACATGGGAGGATTATCCTGTGTTGCGTGTGCGCGTGATCTGCACCTGGATCGCGATCACGACGAAGAGAAAGGCGCCGCGGATGACCATCTGCCAGTAGGCGCTGAGGTTGAAGGTGCCGAGTCCGTTTTCGAAGTTCAAAAGGTTGAAGATCAGACCGAGCATCAAGGCGCCGATCAGCGTCGCCACCAGCGACCCCTTGCCGCCGGTCAGCAGGGTGCCGCCGACGACGACGGCGGCGATGGCGGTCAACTCCCAGCCTAGTCCCTCCAGCGGCTGGCCGGCGCCGAAGCCCGAGGCCAGAAAGACCCCGGCGAGCCCGGCACAACCACCGCTGATCAGGTAGGCCAGGGTCTTGGCCTTGCGTGCGGGCAGGCCCATCAGGTGGGCGGCTTCCTCGTTGTCGCCCACCGCGAGCATGGTGCGGCCGATGGGGCGTTGTTCCAGCAGCCACCAGAGACCGGCGCCGACCACCAGGGTGATGGCGAAGCTCCAGGGCAGCAGGCCGCCGATCGACTCCATCCCCAGTCGGGTAAAGCCGCTGGCCCAGTCCACCGGCACCGTCTGGTTGCCGCTGATGATCAGGGCGGTGCCCTTGGCCGCCAGCAGGCTCGCCAGGGTGGCGATAAAGGGAGGAATATGCAGGCGCGTGATCATCACCGCATTGACCAGACCCGCCGCCAGTCCGGTGGCGAGCCCTGCCAGGAGCGCCGGGACCAGGCCGTAGGGGCTGACGTAGGCGGCGGTGACCGAGGACAGCGCCGCCACCGTGCCCACCGACAGGTCGATGCCACCGGTGATGATCACCAGGCACATGCCCAGGCTGATCAGCACGAACATGGCGTTGTAGTTGAGAAAGGACGAAAGATTGTAGGCGCTGCCGAAATTGTCGTAGCGGATCAGGCCGAGGCAGACCAGTGCCAGCAGGATCACGCAGACCCCGGTGGCCTGGCCATTGTCGGCAAGGCGCTGGCGCCAGGAGACGGTGGTCATGTCAGTGGGCTCCTCTGGGCGTCTGGAGGTACACCGCCAGCACGATGATGGCGGCCTTCACCACCAGCGCTACCTCGTCGGCGACGCCGTTGGCGAGCAGGGTGTAGCGCACCAGTTGAATGATCGCGGCGCCGAGGATGACCCCGGCGATGGGGGCCTTGCCGCCCTTGAGCAGGGCGCCGCCGACCACCGCCGCGGCGATGGCGTCGAGTTCCATCAGGTTGCCGTTCTTGGCCGCGTCCGAGGCGGAATTGATGGCCACGGTGATCAGCCCGGCGAGACCAGCGAGCAGGGCACAGCTGGTGTAGGCCGCGAGCTTGACGCGGGTCACCGGGACCCCGGCCATGCGTGCTGCCTGGGGGTTGCCGCCGGTGGCCAGCAGGTAGCGGCCGTAGCGGGTGCGGGCGATGACCCAGGCCACCACCAGGGCGATGACCACCACCAGCCAGCCCTGGAAGGGCAGGCCGAGTAGCCGACCGGCGCCGAGGAACTCGAAGGCGGGATTGTCGAAGGTCTGCAGGTTGCCGTTGGTCAGCACCTGGGCCAGACCGCGACCGGAGATGAACAGCACCAGGGTGGCGATGATCGGCTGCACGCCGAAGCGACTGACCAGCACGCCATTGAACAGCCCACAGGCCACGGCGACGGCCAGGGCCACGACGATCGCCACCAGGGTCATCGCCAGCGGCGCCTGCTGGCCGAACTCCGACAGAAAGATCAGTGGCGCCAGGGCGCCGGCCAGGGCCATCACCGCGCCCACCGACAGGTCGATGCCACCGGTGGCGATGACCAGGGTCATGCCGATGGCGACGATGGCGATGGTCGACACCTGGGAGACGTTGACCGACAGCGTCTGCCACTCGAGAAAGTTGGGGGTGATCGCGACATTGAACAGGATCAGTGCCAGCAGGGCGACGAGCAGCGCCAGACTGCGGGGATTCACCGGCATGGCCTGGCGCCATCGCGGGCTGGCCGACCGGGGCGTCGCCTGACGGGAGGAGTGGAGCGACGTCATGGTACGGTCTCCTGGTGGTCGGTGGCGGTAGCGGGGGATCTCTCGTCGTCACGGGCCGCGCCGTCGGCTCGGTCGTGCTGGGCGGTGGCGATGGCGGTGACCAGGGCGTCTTCGCTGAGCCCGGGGTTGTCGAGCACCCGGGTCGAGTGGCCTTCGTGCATGATCACCACCCGCTGGGCGCCCTCGGCGAGTTCCTCGAATTCCGAGCTGATCATCAGCACCGCGCCGCCCTGGGCCTGATAGTCCTGGACGATGCGCTGGATCTCGCGCTTGGCGCCGATATCGACGCCACGGGTCGGCTCGTCGAGGATCAGCAGTCGCGGTTGGGTCGCCAGCCACCGCGCCAGCAGTACCTTCTGCTGGTTGCCGCCGGATAGCTGGCCGATGGGTTGTTCCATGGAGGCGGTCTTGATCTTGAGCGCCTCGATATAGTGCGCGGCGAGTTCGCGCTCGCGCCGCCTTTGGATGACGCCGCGACGGCTCAGCGTGCCGAGCAGGGGCAGGGTCATGTTCTCGCGCACGCTCATCTCGGGGATGATGCCCTCGACCTTGCGGTCTTCGCTGAGCAGCGCCACCCCCGCGGCGATGGCGTCGCGGCTGTGGCGGGGGGCGTAGCGCTGGCCGGCCAGCCGCATGCTGCCCCGGGTGGTGCGATCGAGCCCGAACAGGGCGCGGGCAAGCTCGCTGCGACCGGCGCCGAGCAGACCACCGAGGCCGACCATCTCGCCCTGATGCACCTCCAGCGAGGCGCCGCGCAGGCCCTTGTCGGTGGCCAGGGACTCAACCTCGAGCAGCGTCTCGTCGGTGTCGAGTTCCATCTCGCGAAAGCTGGTGGTGCCGCTTGCCTGGATGTCCGAGGCCTTGCGGCCAAGCATGGAGGCCACCAGCTCCAGGCGCGGTGTCTCGCTGAGGGTACGCTGCTCCACCGTGGCGCCGTTGCGCATGATGGTGGCGCAGTCGCACACCGCGTAGAGCTCCTCGAGGAAGTGCGAGACGAACAGCACCGAGGTGCCCTGGGACTTGAGCAGTCGGATGACCTCGAATAGCCGCTGCACCTCGCGTTCGTCCAGCGAGCTGGTCGGCTCGTCCATGATCACCAGCCTGACCTGCTGGGACACCGCTCGGCCGATGGCCACCAGCTGCTGGATGGCGGTGGAGTACTCGCTGAGCGGACGGCGGACGTCGATGTCCAGCCCCAGCTCCTCGAGCACCGTGCGGGCCCGTCGATGGGCCTGGGGCCAGTCGATCCCGCCCCACCAGTGAAGCGGCTCGAAGCCCATCATCATGTTCTCGGTGACCGAGCGCAGCGGCACCAGGTTGAGCTCCTGGTAAATGGTGGCAACGCCTGCCTGCTGGGCCCGGCGCGGGCCGGAGAAGGCCACAGGCTTGCCGTCGAGCAGGATCTGGCCGCTGGTCGGTGTGTAGACCCCGGTCAGCACCTTGATCAGGGTGGACTTGCCCGCCCCGTTCTGGCCGATGAGGGCGTGCACCTCACCCGGCGCGATCGTGAGTGAGGCGCCGTCGAGGGCGACGGTACCTCCAAACCGCTTGTGGATGTCGCGCATGTCGATAAGCGCTGTCATGACGTGGTACCTGGTTGGAATGTCAGGTCGGGATCAACCGGCGTGGCCCAGCTCAATAGGCGTCGTCGATATGCTCGGCGGCGTTGTCTTGGGTGAAGACACGGTCCTCGACGCGCACCCAGGGCTCGATGGTCTCGCCGGCGGCGTAGCGGTTGAGCACGTCGCAGGCCATCGGACCAAAGCGTGGTGACGACTCGACGCTGACACCGAGCTTGCCGTCGAGGATCGCCTGCAGGGCGTCGCGGGTGCCGTCGATGGAGACCAGCAGCACGTCCTCGCCGGGGGTGCGTCCGGCCAGTTCCAGCGCCTGGATGGCACCGATGATCATCTCGTCGTTGTGGGCGTAGACCACGTTGACCTCAGGATGGGCCTGGAGCAGCGTCTCCATCACCTGACGACCGGTATCGCGGGCGAAGTCGCCGGACTGGGAGGCGATGATCTCCATGTTGTCCTGTTCGGCGATGACCGCATCGAAGCCTTCCTTGCGGTCATTGGCCGAGGAGGCGCCGGTGGTGCCCTCGAGCTCGATGATGTGGGCCTGATCGCCTTCGAAGTTGTCGACCAGCCACTGGGCGGCGATGCGCCCCTGCTCGATGAAGTCGGAGCCGAGGAAGCTGACATAGTGCTCACCGGCCTTGGCGACCTCGTCATCGACGATACGGTCGACCAGGAACACCGGGATACCTGCCGCACGGGCCTTCATCACCGCCGGGATCAGCGCCTTTTCCTCGCGCGGGGGCAGGAAGATCGCATCGACGCCCTGGGCGATCATGCTGTCCACGTCGGCGACCTGCTTGGCAGCGGAACCGGCCGCGTCGGTCACCGTCAGCTGCCAGTTGCACTCGGGGGCGATATCACGAAACGACTGGGTCTCGGCGATGCGCCAGGGGTTGTTGCTTTCCATCTGGGCGAAGCCCACCCGGTAGCTGTCCTTCTGTTCCAGCGGCGGCAACTGCTGGGCCCAGCCGGGCATGGAGGAAAGTCCCAGCAGGGCGGCGGTGGCAAGCCCCGCCAGGCGGCGGGTGCGGGGGTGACGGGCGGTCGGGGAGTGGTGGGTCGAAGGCATCGTGTTCTCCTGGGCTATTGTGCTTGTTGTCAAAAGAGCACCGGGTCGGCAGTGCTCCGTGCTGCAGGGAGGGGGCGTTCAATCGCCCCAGTTGACGTACATCGTCTGCTTCTTGAAGTAGGCGGAAAAACCGTACTTGCCGTCCTCGCCGCCGACGCCGGAGTGGCCCCAGCCCGAGTGATAGGCGTGGACCTGCTCGCCGTTGGCGCGATTGAAGTAGATCTCGCCGAAGCGCAGCTCCGAGGGCAGCCGCATCAGCCGCTTGAGGTCGCGGGTGAAGACATAGGCCGAAAGGCCGTAGGAGGTGTCGTTGGCGAAGGCCAGGGCCTGCTCGAAGTCGTCGACCCGCTGGATCGGCACCACCGGTCCGAACACCTCGTCGTCGATCAGCGGCGAGCGATTGTCCCGGGTCTCGACGATGGTCGGGGCGATCCAGTAGCCCTTGGCGTAGTCGCCTGAGTCGAGCGGGCCGCCTTCGAGCAGCACGCTGTCGCCCTGGGCGATACCGCGCTGGACCATGGCGGCGACCTTGTCGCGTTCGCCACGGCTGACCTTGGGGCCCATGTCGGGGTCATCCAGCGGATTGCCGATGCTCAGTGCGCGCGAGGCGGCGATGAACTTGTCGATGAACTCGTCGGCGATCTGGCGATGCAGGTAGATACGCTCGCTGCAGGTGCAGATCTGGCCGCAGTTGGTATAGCGCGCGGTGACGGCGGCCTTCACCGCGGCGTCGACGTCGGCGTCTTCCATCACGATGAAGGGCGCCTTGCCGCCGAGCTCCAGCCGCACGATCTTGAGTTCCTCGGCGGCGCTGCGAAAGATCTGTCGCCCCGCCCGGGTACTGCCGGTCATGGTGATCAGATCGGTGTCGGGGTGCTCCACCAGCGCCTGGCCCACCACCGGCCCCTGGCCGGTCACCACGTTGAAGACGCCGGGCGGAAACCCGGCGCGCTCGGACAGCGCCGCCAGGTAAAGTCCGGCGAAGGGGGTGATCTCGTGACCCAGCAGGATAAAGGTGTTGCCCGCCACCAGGGCGGGGCCGGCCTTGCGCGTGGCCAGGGCCGCCGGATAGTTCCAGGCGGTCAGTCCGGCGACTACCCCGAGCGGCAGCGAGCGAATCTGAATTTCCTCGTGGCGATTGTCCGAGGGCAGAATGTCGCCTTCGATGCGTCTGGCCCACTGGGCGCTGTAGCGCAGAAATTCGCTGCAGGCGCCGACCTCGCCGCGAGCCTGGGACAGGGGTTTGCCCTGCTCCAGGGCAATCAGCCGGGCGAAGGGTTCGAGATGGCGATCGATCTCCTCGGCCCAGCGGGTCAGCAACTTGCCACGCTCGTTGGCCGGTCGCCTGGCCCAGTCGGACTGAGCCCTGGTGGCCGCGGCGACGGCGGCGTCCACGGCGGCGGCGTCACCGGCGGGGACCTGGCCAAGCAGCGCCTCGCTGGCCGGGTTGTCCACCTCGATGGCGTGGGAGCCGGCATGCTCAAACCAGCTACCGTCGACCCACATGCGGCCTTCCAGGGGGGTGGCACCGAACTGTTGGAAATCCATGGGGCGTCCTCTGTTGGGTAAGGCCAGAACGATGATTGGCTAACGCCAGAACAACGTTGGGGTGGTCAGAACGTCTGTTGGATAACGCTGAAATGACGTTTGGTACGACCATATACTGTTGATGGTCGAGGTGGGTGGCAAGCGTAAGGCGCTACGACCATTGTCTATGTTTGTTTTAAGATTATGAAAAATAGCGATTTTAGTGGTTGCTGTGGCGATATTAGCCATTGGTTGTAGTTGTTGGTCGAGAATTTAATGATTAGTTTGGTACGACGATAAACGAGGTGTTGTATGAGCGGACGCAGTGCGGACTCGATCACTCTGGATATTGAGCGCTCCATCGTTGCCGGCGAGCTGGAGGAAGGCCGTCCGTTGCCCGCTGAGCGGGCGCTGATGGAGCAGTACGGCGCCAGTCGCACCGTGATTCGCGAGGCGATCACCGCGCTCACCGCCAAGGGATTCTTGAAGAGTCGTCCGCGCTATCGCCCGATCGTCTGTCGCCCGGATGCGAGTTCGGCGATGCAGGCGGCGGGAGGGGTGATCAAGCACCTGCTCGATAACTCCCGAGGCGTACATGACCTCTACCAGGTGCGGGTGTTGTTCGAGCGGGTGCTGGTGCGGGACGCCGCCACCGGGGCGGGCAAGGACGACCTCAAGCGGCTGAAGGATGCACTGGACGACAACCAGGCGGCGATCTGCGATTCCGAGCGCTTCTACGCCACCGACGTGGCCTTTCACCGGGTGCTCTACACCATCTCGGGCAACCCGGCCTATCCGGCCATTCACGCCGGCTTTGTCGAGTGGCTGGCGCCCCAATGGAGCCGGATGCCACGCAGCGAGCAGCGCAATCACGACAACTTCCTGGCACACCAGGCGATCTACGAGGCCATCCTGATGCGTGATCCCGACGCGGCGGAGCGCGCCCTGGTCGATCACCTCGAGGCCTCATGGGAGTTTGTGCGCAGCACCTTCTTTGCAGGAGAGAACGAGTGAGCGACGTCGATCATATTGTTGTCGGGGGCGGGGCCGCCGGGTGCGTGGTAGCCGCCCGCCTGGTGCGCGAGCAGGGTGCCAGGGTGCTGCTTTTGGAGGCGGGCTCGTCCCACCACCACCCGCTGCTCGACATGCCCCCGGGCATCTTCAAGATGATCAATGGCTCGAAGTTCATGCGCTATCACCAGACCGAGCCGCAGGCTCATCTGGGGGGACGGGTCCATGACATTCCCCAGGGTCACGTGCTCGGCGGCGGTACCTCGGTCAATGCCCAGGTCTACATGCGCGGGCGGCCCGAGGACTACGACGACTGGGATCGGCGACTCGCCGGCAACGCGGCGAGGGCCGACTGGTCCTGGCAAGGGGTACTTGAGCACTTTCGCCGGATGGAAGACAACGACCGTCTGGTCAATGATCGCCACGGGCGCGGCGGGCCACTCAAGGTCTCTGACCCCGGCCATGTGGATGTGGCCTCGCGCTGGTTTATCCAGGCCGCCCAGGCGGCGGGGCTGCCCTACAACGGCGACTTCAATGGCGAGCGTCAGACCGGGGTCGGCTTCTATCAGTTCATGAATCGGGCGGGCAAGCGCTGCTCTGCCGCCTACGCCTACGTGGAGCCGCTGCGCGAGCACCCGGGGCTCGAGGTCGCGCTCGACTGTGAGGTCCAGCAGGTGCTGGTCGAAGACGGACGTGCCGTGGGCGTCGAGTACCGCGACCGCAAGGGCAAGGTGCGCCGGGTGCGCGCGCAGGGCGAGGTGATCCTGGCGGCGGGTGCGCTGGTGACCCCGAAGCTTCTGATGCTCTCGGGTATCGGGCCAGCCGAGCAGTTGGCGCAGCACGACATTGCGGTGAAGGCGGACCTGCCGGGGGTGGGGCAGAACCTGATCGACCATCCCGAGGTGCCGATCACCGCCTACGCCAGGACCCCGTGTGGCTACTATCGCCAGGGCGTCGGCTGGCGGATGCTGGCCAACGGGCTCCAGTTCAAGCTGTTCGGCAGTGGCCCGGTGACCTCGGCCGGGGTCGAGGCGGGCGCCTTCGTCAATCCCGTCGACCCTCAGGCGGCACCGACCATCCAGGCCTTCTGCGTACCCATCGTCTATCTGGACCGGGATACCCGGGACGCGCTCAAGGACGACTACGGCCTGACGGTGACCACCGTGGTGGTCAAGCCCAAGGCCAGAGGCAGCGTTTGCCTGCGCTCGGCCGACCCCGGCGACATGCCGCGGGTGTCGCCCAACCTGCTTGGCCATCCCGACGACATGCAGGCGATGGTGGACGGGCAGAAGTTCTTTCTGCGCGCCTTCGAACAGTCACCGCTCAAGGAAAACCTGCACGGTGTGGCCTTGCCCTTCGCCGGAAGCGGCGCCAGCGACGATGAGCTGCTCGAACACTGCCGACGCTTCGTCAAGACCAACTACCACCCGGCCGGTACTGCGGCCATGGGTGCCGATGACGACCCCATGGCGGTGCTCGATGCGCGACTGCGGGTCCGTGGGGTGCGCGGGCTGAGGGTCTGCGACATGTCCGCGGTACCCGATATACCCGCCGGCAACACCACCGCCCCGGCGATGATGCTGGGCAGCCGCTGCGCCGACTTTATCGGCGAGGATGCCGGCCTGGGCCAGGACGCCCGGCGCGACGCTGCAGCGCCCGAGGCGAAGGCCACCGGGGCGGCGATGCATTGATCTACTGAACGGATTTTCAAGCACCGACAGCAACCGACAGCAACCGACAGCAACCGACAGCAACCAATAGCAACAATGAAAAAGGAGCATCCGATGACACGCCTGACTCTTCTGCCGCTGACCCTGAGCGTAGGTCTCGCCGCCGCAGCCAGTGCTGCCCAGGCTGCCGACACCGTCCAGTGGGCCCATGTGTACGAACCCTCCGAGGCCTACCATCACTGGGCCGAGTGGGGCGCCGAGCAGATCGCCGAGCGCACCGACGGTCGCTACGAAGTGGAGGTCTTCCCCGCCTCGACCCTGGGCAAGGAGGTCGAGATCAACCAGGGGCTGGTGCTCGGCACCGTTGACATCATCTACACCGGCCAGAGCTTCGCCGCCCAGACCTACGGGCCGCTGGCGCTGTCCGACGCCCCCTTCGTGTTCCGTGACTACGAGCACTGGAAGGCCTACGCCGACAGCGAGCTGTTCGCGGAATTCGCCGACGGCTACCGTGATGCCTCCGGCGGCAACGTGATCCTGGGTGACTGCTACTACGGCCAGCGCCACGTGACCTCCAATACCCCCATCGTCGAGCCCGCCGACATGGAAGGCCTCAAGATTCGGGTGCCCAATGCGCCCATCTACAGCCTGTTCCCCCGTGCGGTCGGCGCCCAGCCGACACCGGTGGCCTTCTCAGAGGTCTATCTGGCCCTGCAGCAGGGGGTGGTGGACGCCCAGGAGAACCCCTTGCCGACCATCCGCGCCAAGAAGTTCTACGAGGTCCAGGACTACATCAACCTGACCGGCCACGTGACCGGCTCCAACCTGATCGTTGCCGGCGGTCCCTTCTTCAACGGCCTGTCCGAGGAGGATCAGCAGATCTTCCGCGAGGTGCTCGGCGAGGTGGCCAGGAAGGTCTCCGACGATGTGCGCGAGCAGGAGCTGGCATCCATCGACTGGTTCAAGGAGCAGGGCGTGGAGGTGCTGGAGGTCGAGCGTGAGGCCTTCCGCGAGAAGACGTTGCCGGTGCTCAACGGCGACGAGGCGACCTGGACCCAGGAACAATTCGATCGCTTGCAGGCGCTGTAACGCCTCGGGAATAACGCTATGAACCACACTGACAGCGAGGCCCTGGGCTCCGCACGGGCATCCGAGGAGGATGCCCGTGAGGGGCCGCAAGGCCCGGATATCGACTTTGACGACGACGGCCCGACCTTCGCCTGGCGCGACATCGGGCTTGAGGACGCGCTCACCCTGGTGGTCTTCTGGACCATGGCAGCGGTGGTGTTTGCCCAGTTCTTCAGCCGCTACGTGCTTGGCTCGCCGCTGGGCTGGACCGAGGAGGTCGCCCGCTATCTGCTGATCTGCGTCGGCTTTCTGGCGGCGACCGTGGGGGTGCGCAAGCGCAGCCACATCCGCCTCGAACTGCTGTATCGCTACCTTCCCCTGCGTGCCTCGGCGGCGATGATCTGGCTGGTCGACCTGGGCCAGCTCGTCTATTTCGTGCTGCTGGGGTGGGTCACCTGGAAGATCCTGCCGCTGATGAGCGCCCAGAAGATGACCTCGATGGCGGTCGGCATGGACACACTCTACAGCGTGGTGCTGTTGAGCATCGCCATCATGGCGCTGCGGCAGGCCTGGCAGCTGGTGCGGGCGAGCGGTCCGAAACAGTGGCTGGCGGCGCAGCGAGCTGACACCACCGGCGAGGAGGCATCATGACGCTACTGGTCCTGTTCGGCGGCCTGCTGCTGATGCTGGTGATGGGCTTCCCGGTGATGGTGGCGCTTGGCGCCTCGTCGCTGGCGGCGATCCTGGTCGATGGCAGCGTCCCCGACTTTATCGTGCTGCACCGTATGGTCGGTGGCATGGACAGCTTTCCGCTGCTGTCGATTCCCTTCTTTGTCCTGGCCGGTGCGCTGATGAACTCCGCCGGCATCACCAGTCGCATCTTCGACTTCGCCAGGGCTCTGGTGGGCTGGATGCCCGGGGGGCTCGGCCACGTCAACGTCGGCGCCTCGGTCATCTTTGCCGGCATGTCCGGTGCTGCGGTGGCCGACGCCGGTGGGCTCGGCGCGATCGAGATCAAGGCGATGCGCCGGGCGGGCTATGATCCCGGCTTTTCGGTGGGTATCACCGCTGCCTCGTCCACCATCGGGCCGATCATTCCGCCTAGCCTGCCGCTGGTCATCTACGGCGTGATGGCCTCGGCCTCGATCGGACAGCTGTTCGCCGCCGGCCTGGTCCCGGGACTGTTGATGGCGCTTTCGCTGATGCTGATGGTGGCCTGGTACGCGGTGCGTTATCAGTATCCGCGTGACGTCGGCTTCGCCCTGGGCTGGATCGCCTTGACCTTCCGTCGTGCCTTTCTGTCGCTGCTGACCCCGGTGATCATCGTCGGCGGCATCGTGCTTGGCATCTTCACCGCGACCGAGGCCGCCATCGCCGCGGTGATCTACGCCATGCTGCTGGGGGCGGTGGTCTATCGCACCCTGACCTTCAAGAGACTGCTGGCGGTCACCATGGAGACCATCGAGACCACCGGGATCATCATGATGATCATCGCCGCCTCGTCGATCTTCTCCTGGCTGCTGACCAGTCACCATGTGGCCGAGAACTTCGCCAACTGGATGCTGGCGGTTACCTCCAACCCCACCATCATCCTGCTGTTGATGACGTTGATCCTGTTCGTGGTGGGCTGCTTCATGGAAACCATCGCGGCGATCACCATCCTGGTGCCGATCCTGCTGCCGATCGCGGTCAATCTCGGCGTCGACCCGGTGCAGTTCGGTATCGTCATGGTGCTGAACCTGATGATTGGCCTACTGACGCCACCGGTGGGACTGGTGCTCTACGTGCTCTCGCAGGTGTCCAAGGTGCCCTTCGAACGCTGCGCCTCGGCGACCCTGCCGTTCCTGATCCCGCTGTTGGTCGTGTTGATGCTGGTCACCTTCGTGCCCTCCATCTCGCTGTGGCTGCCGACCTTGATCTATCGCTAGGCGCTGTCCGAAAAGTCGACGAGCGAAGGTTAGACAAGGCAAAAATCGGTGAGAAAGCGCAGTTTACGGGGTGTAAATGAGCATTTTGACCGGGCTGGCGCACCAGCCGATTTTTAACGCCGTATTACCGAGCGCAGGCACTTTTCAGACAAGCCCTAGCATCGAGCAGGCAAGGGGACACGTTGCGCCCCTGACAACCAACGCCCCCGACGTCTTCGTCGGGGGCGTTTGCTTGAGGGGGGACGATGGTGCGTCCTCCTGCCTATCGCCCCATCCAGCCGCCGTCCACGGTCATCACGCTGCCGTGCATATAGTCCGAGGCGCTGGAGGCCAGAAACACCACCGGTCCCTTGAAGTCAGCGGCGTCCCCCCAGCGACCGGCGGGGATGCGCGCGAGGATGTCGCGGGAACGCTCGGGATCGTCGCGCAGTGCCTGGGTGTTGTCGGTGGCGATGTAACCAGGAGCGATGGCGTTGACGTTGACCCCGTGGGCGGCCCATTCGTTGGCGAAGGCCTTGGTCAACTGGGCGATGCCGCCCTTGCTGGCGGCGTAGCCGGGCACGGTGATGCCGCCCTGAAACGACAGCAGCGAGGCGGTGAAGATCACCTTGCCGCTGCCTCGCGCGACCATTTGCCTGCCGATCTCCCGGGTCAGCACGAAGGGGGCGCTCAGATTGACGTCGATGACCCTGTCCCACAGCGCATCGGTGTGTTCGGTGGCGGGGGCGCGTTCGATGGTGCCGGCGTTGTTGACCAGGATATCGATACGCCGGTCGGCAAGCTGCTCGACCATCGCCATCAGCGCGCTGCGGTCCGACAGGTCGCAGGCGATCCCTGTGCAGTCTCGCCCCAGGGCGCGCACTCGCTCGCCCAGCTCGCCGCCGTCGGCGGTCATGCTGGTGCTGACGGCGATGATGTCGGCACCGGCTTCGGCCAGGCCCAGCGCCATGGCCGCGCCGATGCCGCGTCTCGCGCCTGTCACCAGGGCGGTCTTGCCGTCGAGTGCAAAGGTCGTCAGTACAGCCATCGAAAATCTCCTGAGTGATCGGACAGGCATGTATAGCAACGGGGGGTATCAGCCTAGTGGGCATCCCGGGCGCGGGAAAGGCCGGGGAGGGGTATCGTGCGGATGGCAGTGCTCCGTCTCGACCACATCTTGTACCTTTTAAAGACAAATTCTTTCTTATTAGACCTATGTCTAAGGAGCAGGCATATTGATCGATCCTGAGTGAAGGTGGTTTTTCAAATAATTGAAACTAAACGTTTAAATGTTATGCTTCGGGTTGTCGAAGTGGTCTCGAGTGCCGTGTTAAGGTCAAGATGAAAGCCAAGTTGTAAAAAGTTGTTTGAAAAGCCTTTCGACGCTTCCTATAGTGACTCCGTCAACGAACAACCCAGTTTGCCAGCGATAGGCGGAGCCCATGAGCATCATCAACGATTACCCCCACGCAGAGCTGTCCAACCTGACCCGCGAGCGACTGATGCGGGCTTCGACGGCGTCGCTGCATACCCTGCTGCACAAGCGGGGTCTGAAGAACACCTATATCCAGAACGTCGGTCGCATGAACAAGAGCCAGGTCAAGATGGTGGGGCAGGCCTATACCCTGCGCTATATCCCGGCCCGCGAAGACCTGGACGTGGTGGCCGCCTTCCGTGATCCGGAGCACCCCCAGCGTCTGGCGGTGGAGAGTGTGCCGCCTGGCCGCGTACTGGTATCCGACTGCCGTCAGGATGCCAGCGCCGCGAGTGCCGGCAGCATCCTGTTGACCCGCCTGCAGGTGCGCGAATGTGCGGGCTTCGTGTCGGACGCCGGTGTGCGTGACTCGGAGTACGCCGAGAGCATGTCGATGCCGGTGTTCTGCACCAAGCCCAGCGCCCCGACCAACCTGACCAAGCACCACGCGGTGGACATCCAGCAGCCCATCGGCTGTGGCGGCGTGCCGGTCTATCCCGGCGACGTGCTGGTCGGCGACGGCGACGGCGTCATGGTGGTGCCGCTTGAGCTGGCCGACGAGATCGCCGAAGAAGCCAGTGGCATGGAGGCCTTCGAAGCCTACGTGCTGGACAAGGTCAACAACGGCGCGGCGGTCATCGGTCTTTATCCGCCCAACGAACAGGCCCAGGAGGAATACCAGGCCTACCTGCGCGAGCAGAAGTCTCGCGGCTGAAGCAGGAGTCGCGCGGCCAGACAAGCGCCGCCTCATCTATCCCCACACAATCACAAATAATTCCAGGAGTCGCCATGTTTGCTCTCACTCCCCTCAACGCCACCCTCAGCACGACCCTGCGCAAGCGCCTGATCAAGGGCGCGACCGGCGCTACCCTGGCCGGTGTGGCGCTGGCCGCGGTCGTCGCCGTGCCCACGGCCCAGGCCGACTTCCCCCAGCGTGACATCCGCATGATCGTGCCCTGGCCTGCCGGCGGCGGTGCCGATGCCATCTCGCGCAAGATCAGCAACCTGGCCGAGCAGTCGCTGCCGACCTCGATCTACGTCGAGAACATCGGCGGGGCGGTGACCGCCACCGGCCTGATGCAGTTGGCCAAGGCGCGTCCCGACGGCCACACCATCGGCGTGCTGACCTACGACAGCGTCGTCACCCTGCCGCGGGGCAACATGGTGCCCGGCTACTCGCTGGAAAAGCTCGAGCCGTTCGCCCGCGTGACCCAGGAAGCCGACGCCATCGTGGTATCCAAGCAGTCGGGCTTCACCTCCTACGAGGAGCTGATCGAGGCGGCCAGGGAAAATCCCGGCACGGTGCGCATCGGTGTGGCGCCCCAGGGCTCTGGTCCCTACCTGGCGGTACGTCGCCTGGAGGCGGCCACCGGGGTCACCTTCAACGTGATCTCCTATCCGGGGTCGTCCACCGCCGAGGCCGAGGCGCTGCTGTCCGGCGAGATCGACGCCGCCATCTCGAGCCTGGGAGACTTCTCCGGGATCCTGTCCTCGGGTGATGCGCTTGGCGTGGTCGAGCTGTCCGGTTCGCAGAACCCGGCCTATCCCGAGGTGCCGCCGATCTCCGAATTCGACGTGGATCTCGAGACCGGCAGCTTCATCGTGCTGGCGGCGCCGGCCAATACCCCGGAAGACGCCATCGAGACCCTGGAGTCGACCTACCACGAGGCTTACCAGAGCGACGAGTTCCAAGAGTGGGTCACCAGTATCGGTGTCACCCCGGGCTGGCTCGGCAGCGAGGAAGTCAACGAGTGGATCGGCAGCTACCAGGAGCGGACCTTCGCCGCCATGGATGAGCTGGACCTGTAAGTCCGGGGTGCAAGGTCCGGGGAGGAAGGTCCGGTGAAACATGTCTGAGCTTCACGCAGCGACCTTCCGCTTCCTGCCTCCATCTGGAGCGGGCGGGTAGAGCACCTGCCTCTGCCGGCCCGCTTCACTTCCCTTCCAACGAACACTGTGTTGTCGGTCTCCCGTCATTGGGGGCCGAGAGAGGTTTCGCATGTCTCGTTCATCTTCATCTCTGCTGGCGCGTGCGCTTGGCCTTGGCCCTGGCTCCAGTGCTGGCGCGATCCGTTTCCACGGCGTGCTGGCGCTGCTGGCCCTGGGCTACCTGATCGGTGGCCTTGCGATGGGGCCTCCGCTGGAGGCCGGCAAGCTGACGCCATCCTTCTTTCCGTTGCTGATCGGTGTGCTGGCCACCGTGCTGTGCGTGCTGCAGTGGTGGTCCTCGGTGCGCAGCGCCGCTGCCCTGGATCGGGACAACGCGGCCGATGAAGGCGATAGGCCGAGGGGCCGTCGTCTTTCGCCGGAGCTGACCCTGATGCTGGCGACTCTGGTCTATGTACTGGTGTTTCAGTCACTCGGCTATGTGCTGTCCACCCTGGTCTATGTACTGGGAGTGATGCTGTTGTTCTCGGGGCTCGACAAGTGGTTGAGCAAGGCCCTGATCGCGCTGGCCATCACCGCGGTGGGCTTCGTGCTGTTCAACCAGGTCTTCAACGTCCGTCTACCGACACTCTGGGGCTGAGCCATGATGACTGATGCAACCCGCTCGGCGCTCGCTGCCGGGCGACACGCCGGGGGTGACCCATGGACTTCCTGACCCAGGTGCTGGCGAGCTTCGGTTTGCTGCTCAATCCCACGGTGCTGTTCTATGTGGTGGCCGGTTTTCTGATCGGCACCGTGTTCTCGGCGATTCCCGGTCTGACCGCGACCCTGGCGCTGGCGCTGCTGCTGCCGCTGACCTACAGCCTGGACGTGACCACGGCGCTGATGGCCTGTGCCAGCATCTATATGGCCGGCATGTGCGGTGGCAGCATCACCGCCACCACCATCAATATTCCCGGTGCTCCCTCGTCGATGATGACGGCGCTGGAAGGCTACCCAATGCAGCAGCGCGGCGAAGGGCCTCTGGCGCTGGGCCATGCCTCCTTCGCCTCGATGATCGGCGGCGTGTTCGGGGCGGTACTGCTGGTGCTGCTGGCGCCCTTGATCGCCGACCTGTCGCTGCTGGTGCAGACCACCGGCAAGTGTGCGCTGATCCTGTTTGCGCTGATCGTCATCGTCATCGCCCAGCGGGGCAATGTCCGCCGTGCGGCTATCGCCGCCTGTCTGGGGCTGATGCTCGCCACCGTGGGGCTAGACGCCATGGTGCCGGTGGCCCGATTCAGCTTCGGCATGGGTGACCTGGCGGCGGGAATCGACCTGATGCCGGTGATCATCGGTACCTTCGCCATCAGTGAGCTGTTGACCCAGCTTGCCGAGAACGACAAGGCCCAGGCCATTCGCGATAAGCTCAAGGGAGTGGCGAAGATTCGTCGCCGCGACTTTATCCCGTCGCGCTCGGCGATCCGTCGTATCGGCGCGGCCTGCTATCTGAAGTCTTCCACCATCGGCTATCTGGTAGGCACGTTGCCCGGGGCCGGGGGCTCCATGGGTGGCTTTCTGGCCTACGTGGAAGCGGTGCGTACCTCGCGCGAGCCGGACAGCTTCGGCAAGGGCAATCCCCAGGGGATCGCGGCGGCGGAAAGCGCCAACAACGCGGTCTGCGGCGGCGCCCTGGTGCCCATGTTGACCTTCGGTATCCCGGGCGACCCGATCACCGCCATCGTGCTCGGCGTGCTGGTCATCAACGGCATCCAGCCGGGGCCGCAGCTGATGGAATCCCAGGCCGGGCTGATCGCGCCCATGCTGGCGGCACTGATCTTCAGCGCGCTGATCCTGATTCCGCTGACCATGTACCTGCTCGGGCCTTACTTTATCCGCATCGTGCGCATTCGCCGTGATGTGCTGTTCGGCTCGATCGCCATGCTGGCGGTGGTGGGCAGCTACGTGGCCACCTACTCGACCTTCCAGATGATGATGACGCTGGTCATGGGGGTACTGGCCTTCTACCTGAGAAAGCACGGCTATCCGGTGGTAACGCTGCTGCTCGGCTTTATCCTCGGCCCGGGCCTCGAGGAGTACCTGCGCCGTTCCCTGACCCTGTCCAACGGTGACCTGACGGTCTTCGTGACCCAGCCCGACAGTCTGTTCTTCATCGTGCTGACCGGGGTGTTCGTGTACTTCCTGGCGATCCGCAAGCCGGTGCAGTTGAAGGGTAGCCAGAACACGACCTGAGGCCCGTACAGATTCCAGAGCAGGAAACTTCAGCGCCTGTCCGACGGCATATCGCCCGGGTCAGGCGCTTTTTTTTGTTGATGATGCCGAGCGGAAGGGTCGGGCGAGTGGCCTGGTTGCCCACGATCCTCCATGAAGTCTTCGCTCGCTCCCTCCGCGTCAAACCAGTCGTCCCAGGTCTTGTCGGCAGGAGTGCGAGCGCCTCTTTGAGCTGTGGAGACGATACCGCCTCTATTTGCGTCTTCGGCAAAGGCGGCTGCCTCTGGCTGGCGTACCGCCTGGGAACGGTTGGATGGAAAGACGTAGCCTCTGCGCATCGTCGCGAGCCTCTTGTATGTAAAGGATGTGCCTAGCCTAGGCGAGCTTGCTCCTTGAAGGCATCTCCGGGGTGTCTCAGGGGCATCTTGGGGGCATTTCTGGGCAGACGCGACAAGTCGGGGCCCGCTGGAGAGTAGATCGACACCATCAAAAAAGGCCCTCGCCGGTGGCGAGGGCCTCGTTGATGGTGCGCCAGGGACGCCGGTGGGCTGGCGTCGCCTGTTGTAGAGAAGTAGAGAAGGAGAGAAGGAGAAAAAGAAAGAACGCTGGGCTAGCGCTTGCCGTTCACCTGGCGGGTCAGCCCCAGAGGGTTGTCGGCCTTGAGGCTGTCCGGGGCCAGGGCCTCGGGCATCGCCTGGTAGCACACCGGACGCAGGAAGCGCTGGATCGCGGCGCTGCCCACCGAGGTGGTGCGCGAGTCGGAGGTCGAGGGCCAGGGGCCGCCATGGACCATGGAGTGGCACACCTCGACGCCGGTGGGCCAGCCGTTGAACAGGATGCGACCGGCGCGACGCTCAAGTAGCGGCAGCAACTGGTCGGCCAGCGCGTAGTCGGCTTCCTCGAGGTGGACCGTGGCGGTCAGCTGGCCTTCCAGCGCGGTCAGCACCTGCTGCATCTGTGCTACCGAGTCGCACTCGACGATCAGCGCGCAGGCTCCAAAGACCTCGTCATGCAGAGCGGCGTTGCCGATGAAGTCACTGGCGCTGGTGCGCAGCAGGTGCGGCTGGCAGGGGCAGGCCAGATGGCCGGTGGCCTTGCCCTTGGCGACCAGGCTGACGCCCGGCTGGTCGACGAGTTGGGCGACTCCCTGCTCGTAGGCGGCGTGGATGCCGGGGGTCAGCATCAGCTGTGGGGCGGCTTCGCGTACCGCGGCACCGGCCTGCTCGACGAAGCGCTCAAGCGCGGCGCCGGACAGTGCCAGAATCAGCCCCGGGTTGGTGCAGAACTGACCGGCGCCCATGGTCAGCGACGCGACGAAGGCGTCGCCCAGGGCCTCGGCGTTGGCTTCCAGGTGCTGCGGCAGCAGCAGCACCGGATTGATGCTGCTCATCTCGGCGTAGACCGGGATCGGCTGGGGGCGTGCCTGGGCGGTGCGCAGCAGGGCGGTGCCGCCGTTGCGCGAGCCGGTGAAGCCCACCGCCTGGATGCGCGGGTCCTTGACCAGGGCCTGGCCGAGCTCGCTTCCGCTGCCGTAGAGCAGCGAGAACACGCCCTCGGGCATGTTGCTGCTCTTGGCGGCCTGCTGCAGGGCGCGCCCGACCAGCTCCGAGGTGCCGGGGTGGGCGGAGTGGGCTTTGACGATCACCGGGCAGCCCGCGGCCAGCGCGGCGGCGGTATCGCCGCCGGCCACCGAGAACGCCAGCGGGAAGTTGCTGGCGCCAAACACCGCCACCGGACCCAGCGGCACCTGCTGCTGGGCGAGGGAGGGGCGTGGCATGGGCGCGCGCTCGGGCAGGGCGTCCTCGATGCGCACGTCGAGATAGTCACCGCTGCGCAGGACCTCGGCGAACAGTCTGAGCTGTCCGCAGGTGCGGCCACGCTCGCCTTCAAGACGTGCCCTGGGCAGGCCGGTCTCGGCCATGGCGCGCTCGGTCAGGGTATCGCCGAGGGCATCGATATTGTCGGCTGCCGCCTCGAGAAAGGCCGCGCGGTCTGCAAGCGGCAGGCGGCGGTAGGCCAGGAAGGCGTCCTCGGCCAGCTGGCAGGCGCGCTCGACCTCGGCCTGGCCCGCCAGGGGGTAGGCCGGGGCAAGGGTCTCGCCGGAGGCGGGGTTGACCGCCGAGATGGTGCGTCCGTCGGTGGCACCGGCCATCGAGGAAAAGCCGATCAGATGATGACCTTCGAGTGTCATGGGGACTCCTGTTATTGCGCAGTGAAGATGATGAAAGGTGGCAAGGGGCGGCCGCTGCCAAACCGGGGTCGACGCGCACGAAACCTGCGATCGCAGTACGCACGAACGCCGAGTAGGGGAGTGGATAGCGAAGCGGCCGGAAGCATGTCCGGCCGCTCGGGGCTCAAGGGGTAGACGTCGATAGCGCCGTCACGCCGGTGGCCCGGGATGCTGCGATATGCCTCAGGGGCACATCTGGCCGCCGTTGACGTCGATCACCTGGCCGGTGATGTAGCCGCTGGCAGTGTGGGAGGCCAGGAACAGGAAGGACGGTGCAACCTCCTCGGAGGTGCCAAGGCGGCCCATGGCGATAGTGGAGGCGATCTTCTCTTTCACCTCAGCGCTCTTGTCGGCGTGGAAGGCGGTGTCGATGGTGCCCGGTGCGACGATGTTGAAGCGCACGTTGTCCTTGGTGAATTCCTTCACCCAGTTGCGATGCAGGTTGTGCAGCATGGCCTTGGAGCCGCCGTACAGGGAGGCGCCGAGGCCACCGCCTTCGCGACCGGCGATGGAACCGGTGCTGATGACGCTGGCGGTCTCGCCGCGCTTCTCGGCGGAGGCCTTCAGGTGCGGCATGGCGAAGCGGGTGGTCATGATCACCGAGCGCAGGTTCAGGTCCATCACCAGGTTGAAGTCGTCGTCCTCGAGGGACTCGAGGCCCTTGCGCACGCCGAGGCCGCCGGCGTTGTTCACCAGCACGTCAAGGCTGCCGAACTGATCGACAAATTCGTTGACCAGGGTCTCGCACTCGCCGCTCTTGGTCAGGTCGCGCTCATAGTAGGCGAAGCGCGCACCCTCGGACTCCAGCTGGGCGATCAGCTCCTCGGCGGCGCTGTCCTTCTGGCTGCTGTTGATGCCGACGATGGCACCCTGGCGGGCGAAGGCCACCGCGGCGGCACGACCGATGCCCTTGGTGGAGCCGGTGATAAGGACGGTCTTGTCGTTGAGATCGGCGAACATGAAGTGCTCCTGAACGAATCGGGCCTGCAACAGGCCGCATCATGGATGTTGATAGGAGAAAGGAGGGCGCAGCGCGACCAGCCTGGGATTGTGGGATAAACCTTAGCCTAGCGCCTGATGGACTTCAAACAAATACTAACAAGTGGGCATGGTACTTTGGTCTTGTGGGCAGGGAGCTGCTGTCAAAGAGAACTTTGGAAAGCCCGGTGCTTACGATTGAGAGTTTTGTTAAAACATTGTTAATAAAAGGTTTTGGTAGGGCGTCGGCGATCGGTTTTTCCTCTCGTCAGGTGGCGGTGACGGTTCGTTTACGGGGCCCGTTAGCATAAAGTATAAGTTGTAATAACTTGTCTAGTTGGCGCCGTGGCGGCACTCTTGCAAGCGTTCTTTCCGGTGGCGGGTCGCCACGACCTTGACCGGATCCCCAGACGCTCGACGACAAGAGAGATAACTCATGCGAACGCTCCCACGCCTGCTTTGCGCTTCCCTGCTGGTGGCCACCTCCACGGTTGCCGTCGGTGACGACTATCCCTCCAAGCCGATCACCCTGATCGTGCCCTGGTCCGCCGGTGGCGGCACCGACGCCGTCGGTCGTCAGTTTGCCGCCGGTCTGCAGGAAGAGCTGGGGCAGCCGGTCAACGTGGTCAACCGTACCGGTGGCTCCGGTGTGGTCGGCCACATGGCGATGAAGATGGCGCGTCCCGATGGCTATACCCTGGGCCTGGGCACCGCCGAGATCGCGACCTATCGCCATATCGGCACCGCCGACCTGTCCTACGAGGACTTTACCCCGATCGCGCTGCTCAACCTCGATTATGCGGCCTTCACTGTCAACGCCGAGTCGCCCTGGCAGAACCTGGAAGACGCCCTGTCCGACCTGGCCGAGTCACCCAACGAGTACACCGTATCGGGTTCTGCGCCAGGTGCTGCCTACCACCTGTCGTTCGCCGGCTTCCTCGATCAGCAGGGCATCGATCCGAATACCGTCAATCTGGTACCCAGCGAAGGCGCCGCGCCGGGCCTGCAGGAGCTGGCGGCGGGCGGTGTCGACATCGTCTTCTCGTCGCTGCCGGAAACCGAGTCCATGCGTGAATCCGATCGCGTCCGCACTCTGGCGGTGCTGTCCAGTGAACGCGAAGAAGCCTTCCCGGATATCCCGGCGGCCGGCGAGGTGACCGGTGATGACTGGTCCCACGGGTCCTGGCGTGGCCTGGTCGGCCCCGAGGGACTGCCTGAAGACATCTCCGAGCGCCTGTTGAGCGCCGCCGAGACGGTGTGGAACTCCGAGGACTTCCAGTCGTTCATGGAAGGCCGCGGCTTCGGCGCCGTGTGGGAAGGACCGGAAGGCTTTGAGGCATTCATGGCCGAACAGGATGCCAACAACGCCTCCATCATCGACAAGCTTGGCCTGGCCCAGTAACCGAGAGTCCAGAAACTGAAGGCCCAGTAAACGAGAGCCCAGTGACAGACCGCTCGGTGACAGAAAGCTCATCGAGCGGTCGGCTGGCACAGTCTGCAATACACCCGATTGAGCGCCGCATCGGCGGCGCACTGACAAAGGTGCGGTAACGCCCGGGAGATCGTCATCATGCGTACCAGTGACGCGGTATCGGGAACCATGGCGGCGGCCCTCGGGGCCGCCCTCATCGTCGCTTCCGCGGACTTGAGTCCGCTGCCGCGCCAGGTCTATGGCGCCGGCACCTTCCCCAAGGTGGTGGGGGCCCTGCTGCTGTTGATGGGAGGGCTATTGGTGCTCAAGGGCCTGCGCCAACGCCAGCCCTGGGCGCGCTGGACCTCCAAGGTATCCGGCCGTGCGTTTGTGCTGGCGCTGGCGGCGGTGGTCGCCAGTGTCATCGCCTACGTGGTGCTCACGCCGCTGCTGGGTTTTCCGATCGTTGCGGTGGCGCTTCTGACGCTGTTGTTTCGCGCCTATCACCGTCGTGGTTGGGGGCGTGCGCTGTTGATCGCGGTGATTGCCACGACCGTGATCTGGATGCTGTTCGCACAGCTTCTGCACGTGCCGCTGGAGGCAGGACTGCTTGAACGGGTGCTCTACTGATGAATGAATTGATGCAAGCCGCTGCCATGGTGCTCGACGGCGAGGTGCTTTTGGTGATTGTCGCCGCCTCGTTGTTCGGACTCTTCATGGGGGCTATCCCTGGTCTCACCGCCACCATGGCAACCGCCTTGCTGGTGCCGGTGACCTTTTTCATGGAGCCGCTGCCGGCCATCGCCGCCATCGTCTCCGCCACCGCCATGGCGATCGTCGCCGGTGACATTCCCGGTGCCTTGCTGCGCATGCCGGGGACGCCAGCGTCGGCGGTCTACGCCGACGAAGCCTACCTGATGGGCAAGAAGGGCAAGCTCGGCCTGGCACTTGGTATCAACGTCACCTGTTCGATGCTCGGCGGCATCATCGGGGTCGCGGTGCTGGCGCTGTTTGCCCCGCGGATCGCCGAATTTGCCCTGCAGTTCACCAGCGACGAGTACTTCTGGCTGGCGCTGCTGGGGTTGTCCTGTGCGATCCTGGTCGCCGGCGGTGATCCGCTCAAGGGCGCCATCTCGATGCTGATCGGCCTGTCGCTGGCGATGATCGGCATGGACAGTGTATCCGGCCAGATGCGCTTCACCATGGGCAGCTATGACCTGCTCGCGGGTATCTCGTTGCTGCCGGTGCTGATCGGCCTGTTCGCCATCACCGAGCTGCTGCGCAGCCTGCCCAGCGCCGGGCAGCGCGCCTCAAGGGTGGAAACGCCCAAGGGCAAGCTGCTCGACGGCGTGGCCCGTACCACCTGGCGTTACAAGGGCGGCGTCGCCCGTGGCGGGCTGCTCGGCACCATGATCGGTGCACTGCCGGGCGCCGGCGCCGACATCGCCTCCTGGATCAGCTATGCCATCAGCCGCAAGCTGTCGCGGGAGCCGCAGAAGTACGGCACCGGCCATCCGGAAGGGCTGGTCTCGGCCAGCGCCGCCAACAACGCGGCCCTGTCCGGCGCCTATATCCCGGCCCTGGTGTTCGGCATTCCGGGTGATACCGTCACCGCCATCATCATCGGTGTGCTGACCACCAAGGGCATCACCCCGGGCCCCGACGTCTTCACCGAGCAGGGGGCTCTGGTCAACGCCATCTTCATGGTGTTCGTGCTGGCCAACCTGTTGCTGCTGCCGCTGGGGCTGATGGCGATCAAGGGCGCCGGCAGGCTGTTGGCCGTGCCCACTGGCGTTCTCTACCCATTGATCCTGATGTTTTGTATCGTGGGGGCCTTCTCCGCCAACAACAGCATGTTCGATGTCTGGGTGATGCTCGGCCTGGGGCTGGTCGGTGTATTCCTGATGGAGAATGATTTCCCGCTGGGCCCGCTGATTCTGGCCTTTATTCTCGGCCCGATCATCGAGAGCAATTTCATGCGCTCGATCCTCAAGTCAGACGGCGACCTGATGGCCTTCGTCGACCGGCCCATCGCCATGGTGCTGGCGGGGCTGGCGATCCTGACCTGGACCCTGATCATCGCCAACGGCGTGTGGAAGGGCCGCAAGGCCGGTAAGGGCGGCGGAGTCACCACCGAGGCATCCTGACCAGCGAGTAGTGGTGATCCGCCCGGACAGGGCAGGAAGAGGTGAGAGGCGCCCTGTGTGGCCTAAAGGCCCAATGCGGGGCGCCTTTTGCAGTGGTAAAAGGGAGGTGGCGCCTGATGGTACAAGCCAGGCGGCTTCCAGGGAACAGAGAACCGGAGCAGGGCAAGATGGCACAAGACGAAAAATTTTCACTGGCTTCGGCGGTCTACGAGAAGATTCTGGAAGCGATCATCGAGGGCCAGTATCCGGTCAACAAGAAGCTGCCGACCGAAGCGCAACTGTGCCAGCGCTACGAAGTGTCCCGGCCGGTGCTGCGTGATGCCCTAGCCCGGCTCAAGGAAGACGAACTGGTGGTGTCCCGGCGGGGCTCCGGCAGTTTCGTGATCCGTCAGCCCGACAGTGCGGTGCTCAAGTTCGCGCCGATCTCGAGCATCGCCGATATCCAGCGCTGCTTCGAGTTTCGTACCAATGTCGAGGCGCGGGCGGCGCACCTGGCGGCGTTGCGACGCACCCAGGACCAGCTCGACCAGATCCGTCGCTGCTACGACATCATCGATGAGGCCAACGCCCGCCACGATCTGGCCACCGACGAGGACTATCGCTTCCACCTGGCGATCACCGAGGCGGCCAGCAACCACTACTACATCACCGTGCTGAAGTCGCTCAACGAGAGCATCAAGGAAGGCATGAACCTGACCCGGGGGCTGTCATTGATGGCCTCTCAGGAGCGCTTGAAGCTGGTCCAGGATGAGCACCTGGCGATCGTCGAGGCGATCAGCGACAAGGATGGCGAGCGCGCCGAAGCCGCCATGCGCGCCCATATCGACAACGCCCGTCATCGCATGTTCGAGGGGAGCCACTGAGGGGGCGAGCTTCCCCCACGCCGTCTCTTGTTGTTGCGACCGAGAAGGGCCAGTACTGCACCGGTATGCGGGTGTCACAGATCGGGAATCAATCTTCTGCCAAGGTTGGTCACTTCATCTGTCGCGTAGCCGAGACGGCCATAGAACTCAAGCACGCTTTCATTTGACTTACGAACGACGATGTTGATCTTCGGGCAGCCCATGGCCTTGAGAGCATCTTCGACCCTTTGCATCATCAGTTTTCCATAGCCGAGCCCCTGGATAGTCGGCGAGACAGCCAGATAGTAGACGGAGCCTCGATGCCCGTCGTATCCGGCCATGGCAGAAGCCATCACCTCTTTTTCGACAACGCCCACGAAAAACAACTCAGGTTGGACGCTGAGCTTTCTGGAAATATCCGTGTCAGGATCGTTCCAGGGGCGGGTCAGTCTGCACTTCTGCCATAGCGCAATAGTAGCGCTCCTGTCAGCTTCTCGAAATGCTCTTATCTCCACGGTTTCGCCTATATGACAGTGTCTTGCCGAAGGTTTTTCGGCCGGAAGTCGTGTGCGGCAGTAGCGTCGAGCCGAACGACATGTGGTCAAGCTAGCCGGGGCGCGGTGGTCATGTCCAGATGGCACGCCCGAGTCCAATCGTATCCACCAGGCGGCTGACAGTCAGTCGTTTTCCTAAGGCTCGTTGCCGCCAGAGGGGATCTTGCCGACGCTGGTGAATCTCGAGGTGGCTCAGGCCAAGTTCGTGGCTCTCGCTATGATCGATAGCCCGGCCAGCGAGCGAGCCCCGTTGACGATGCTCGTCGACCTCGATGGTGTTCCCCTCACGCACGTCTTTACAGGATAAGCCCCGCCGAGGCGGGGCTTATCTCTTTACAACGGTGTACAGCGGTGGCTTTCGTACTCGCAGGGCTGCTGCGGGTCGCTTCGGGGGTCAGTAGAACAACAGCGGGTCGAGGATGCCCTGGGGATAGGTCAGGGTCAGAAACTCTGCCATGGCCAGCAGGAATGCCAGTACCCCCAGCGCCATCAGCACCGCGACCCAGGGCTTGAGCTTGGCGATGGCCAGCAGGAACACCAGGGTGAACAGTGTGGCCGTGGTGATGAAGCCCAGCGTCAGCATGGCGGCGACGAGGGCAAAGAAGCCGACCAGCCAGATGGCTTCTCGGGCGAAGGTCTGACGCTCCCAGCGGGGGCGACGTACCACGCTGCGGACGATCTCGGCCAGGCAGGCGAGGGCCATGATGGCAATCGCGAGCCGTGGCATGATGCCGCCGATCAGTGACAGCTCCGAGACGTTGACCCAGGCGCTGGCCGCCAGCGCCAGCAGGGCTCCCAGCAGCACGATATCGATGATCCCCAGACGATGGGATTCAGCGTCGGGCTTAGGCTCGGTGGCCGCGGCGCCCACCGACATCGGCTGACGCCGCTTCTTGATCTGCTTGCCGATCACCGGAATGAACATGGCGGCAAGAATCATGGCGCCGATGATCAGCACGCCGGGGCGCAGGAAAGCGTCGGTGCCCTGGAACTGGACCGCCTGGTAGAAGTAGGCCTCGGCGCCCGGTGCCAGCACAAAACCGATCAGGAAGGCCGGACGTGACCAGTTGGCCTGCTTGAACAGCACGCCCAGCACGCCGATGGCGCCCAGTGCGAGCAGATCGCCGGTGGCGCGGGTGGCCTGGAAGGCGGCGAACATGATCAGCACCGTGATCAGTGGCGCCAGGGTGGCAAAGGGCACCCGGGTCAGGTTGGCCACGGGGCGGGCCAGGATCAGGCAGAGCGCGGCACCAAGGATATTGGCGAGGGCCAGCGACCAGATGATGGTGTAGGTCAGGTCCAGATGGGTCTCGATCATGCCGACCCCGGGCTGCAGGCCGAGCAGCAGCAGGCCGCCGAGGAACACCGCCGCAGTGCCTGAACCGGGCACCCCGAACAGCAAGGTCGGCACCATGGCGCCACAGGCGCAGGCGTTGTTGGCCGACTCCGGGGCGATGACGCCGCGAATATCCCCCTTACCGAACTCGGAGCTGTCCTTGGCCGATTGCACCGCATGGCCGTAGGTCAGCCAGTCCACCACCGAGCCAGCGAGCCCCGGAATGGTGCCGACCAGGCTGCCGATGGCGGCGCAGCGTGCGACCAGCCCGCGCTGCTGGCCGACGTCCTGGATACCGCGACGCCAGCCTTCGCCGAGACGGCAGGGCTTTTCGGCGATGGCGCCTCGCTTGACCAGCAGATCGATGATCTCCGGCAGGGCGAAGATGCCGAGGCCGACGACCACCAGCGGCAGGCCATCGAACAGGTAGTCGATGTCGAGGTTCAGGCGAAATTCTCCGGTGGCTGGTGCCATGCCGATACCGCCCACCAGCAGACCCAGGCCACAGGCGGCCAGACCCTTGAACAGGTCCGCACCCGACAGCACCGCCACCATGGAAAGCCCGAGCAGGGTCAGCATGAACAGTTCCGATGACGAGAACGACAGCACCAGTGGTCTTGCGATCAGGATAAAGCCGGTCAGCACCACGGCACCGATCAGACCGCCGATCATCGAAGACAGAAAGGCGCTGGACAGGGCCCGTGCGGCCTGGCCTTTCTTGGCCAGGGAGAAACCGTCGATGACGGTGGCCTGTGACGCGCTGGAGCCGGGAATGCCCAGCAGCACGGAGGCGAAGGTGTCGCCGGTGGGGATGACCGCCACCAGGCCCATCAGCATGCCGAGTGCGACCGTGGGCTCCATGCCGTAGAGAAAGGGCAGCAGCAGTGACATGCCGGCGATGCCGCCGAGGCCTGGAATGATGCCGACGACCAGGCCGACCAGCACCCCCAGCGTCATGAACAGCAGATGGGACAGGGTAAACAGCTGTCCCAGGCTGGAAAGAAGGATATCAAGCATGGCGTGTGGCTCTCGAGTTGTTGGTGACGCCCGAGGGCGTCTTGTTGAAGTCGTTGAGCCAGGAGGCGCCGGCCGTCGTGGCCGGCGCTTCCCGAACGGTGTCAGATCCTGGCGTTGTGCTTCTCCTCGAGCCACTTGGCCAGCCACTCACGGGTCGCCTCATCGATCGACATGGCGTCTTCCAGGTGGCGCTGAATGACGTCACCGATGACCGGGGTATAGGGGCCGAGCTGGGCTTCTGCGTCCTGCTTGAACTCATCGGTGGCGACGAACTCGCGGGCAGCGTCACGGTAGGCGTCGACCAGCTCCTGAGGGGTGTCCCTGGGCACCATGATCAGCTTCTGCAGGGCGAAGCCAGAGGCAAAGAACTTGCGAAATGCCTCATAGGCAGGCCCGGAGGGCGCCTCGCCGTGACGCGCCTGGTAGACCTCGTTGAAGGTCGGCAGGTCGGGGAAGGCCGGGTCGCGAACAATCTTGCCGTCGTCGTCGAGCAGGCCCAGCGAGAACAGCGGCACTGCCTTGCCGGACTCGACCAGCGGGGTGACGTTGCTCAGGTAGGCCGAGCTGGTCTGGAAATCGATGTCCGCTTCGCCGCGTTCGAAGGCCAGTCGTCCCTCGCCGCGGCTACGCATACCGAACACCGCCTGGACGTCGGCGCCTAGCAGGTCGAGGGCGATCAGCACGGGCAGCTCGAGACCGGTGGGATTCTGGGCGGCCAGCTTGACCGGCTGGCTGAGCAGGGCATCGATCGCCGCGTCGGCGGTGTCGCCAAGGCTCGGCTGGCCATAGACCACCCCGCCGGTGGGGGTTGCCAGGATCGGCGTCCATTCGCTGTAGTCATAGCGTACGCGGCGATCATCCAGCATCGCCGGGTACTGGGTGGAGGCCGAGGTGCCGAGCCAGTTTGAACCGTCGGCCTTGGCGCGCATGGCGAACAGATTGGCGCCATTGATCGAGCCGCCTCCCGGGACGTTGTCGATCATGATGGTCGGCTCGCCGGGGATATAGTCGCTGAGCCAGGGCGAAAAGAAGCGCGCCCACACATCGGTGCCGCCGCCGACGCCGAACGGCACGGTCCACTTGATATTGGCGGGTACCTCGACCTCTGCGGCCTGGGCATTGCCGGCGAGGCTGGTGCCTGCGATGGCGATGCCGAGTGCCGCGGCCCTGGTAACGCGGGACAAGGCGAGGCGTGATGCGGTGAACGAGGAAGGTTTACGGGTCTTCATGGCGTGTCTCCTGACGGTCGTTGTGACGATTGTTATGTCGGTTGGGGAGGTGGTGATTGTTATGGCGGTTGTGGTTGTCGGGCGCGGCGGCGCTCGGCGCAGCCGGCAGCGTCCTTGTCGGTGCAGATCAGTCCGGGCCGGGGCGGCTGGAAGACGTGCCGGGCAGAGTAGGGTCGGGCAGGGCGTAGAACAGGGTGCCGCTCATGATCTTTCTGGCGGTGCGGATCAATGAGGCCCGGGCGATATCGCCGGGGTCGCCGTCGCGGTGCTCCACCTGGAGATCGATGAAGCCCGACGGGTGCTCCAGGCTGACGGCCGCCTTGAGGTCACCGGCCTTGAGTTGCCCTGCATCGATGGCGATGCGATTGGCGACGGTGCCAGGGACGCTGACGGCGCTCGCCACAGCGATGGCACCGGTGACAGCGATCGCCTTGTGACAGCGATGGGGGACAAAGTAGCGGGTGCACAGGGTGCGCTCGGCATCCTCGGCGGGCGAGGCCAGCACGGGCTTCGGTAGCACGCTGTCGCTGACGTCACCAAGCCCCATCAGCTCTCCTGCATGACGACGGATCCTCTCCAGACGCTTGAGCAGGTCGCTGTCGCTATCCAGCTCGAGCGGCGTCTCGCGGCCACTCAGTCCAAGCTCTCGCGCGTCGATCATGATGATCGGGGTGGCTGCATCCAGGCAGGATACGGTGACACCGTCGATGGTGTCGGCGGCCTGGCCGGTCGGGAGCAGTCCCGACGTCTTGGTTCCGACGATGTCGAGAAAACTCAGTTGAATGGCGGCGGAACTGCCGGGAACACCGCTGATGCGAGTGTCACCGTCGTAGCGGACCTGGCCGGCGTCGGTGGGTACGTGGCACTCGATCAGTCGCTGGGTGTTGAGGTTGCGTACCCGCACCAGGGTGTAGTCCGGTTGCGGCTCCACCAGGCCGGACTCGATGGCGTAGGGGCCGACGGCAGACAGCATGTTGCCGCAGTTGGGGTTGAAGTCGACACGGCGGTTGAGCACGTCCACCTGGGCGAACAGGTAGTCCACGTCGGCGTCCGGGTGGCTGGAGCGCTCGACGATGGCCACCTTGCTGGTCAGCGGGTCGCCGCCGCCGATCCCGTCGATCTGCAGGGCGTGGCCGGAGCCCATCAGGCTGATCAGGATTTCCGCCCTGGCGGGCTCGTCGTCGGGGAGGTCGCTCATGCGCAGGAAGGGCCCGCGGGAGGTGCCGCCGCGCATGATCATGCAGGGGATGCTGTTCATCATCGTGATGCCACGCCGTTGTTGGAGGTCGTGGTATCAGCTTGTCAGGCGTCTATTGATGCTTCAAATGCAAAGTTTGGCGTCTATCAATGCGAAATGAGGATTAATGCGCTATGGTTATTAGTCCAAAAGCCTTCATGCAAGAGTGACCCGATGCAGCACCGTCTTGAATTTCTCGATCTGCAGGCCTTCATCCAGGTCGCGGAGCTGGGCTCCTTCCATGAGGCGGCTCAGCGCCTGCACCTGTCGCAGCCTGCGCTGTCACGGCGAATCCAGAAGCTCGAAGAGTTGCTGGAGGTGGGCCTGCTCGAGCGCACCACCCGGCGTACGCGGCTGACGCCGATAGGCGCCGACTTTCTGCCTCGGGCGCGACGGATGATCGAAGAGTACGAGTCCTCGATCCTCGGTATCCGCGAGCTGGCCACCCACCAGACCGGCACCGTGACCATCGCCTGCCTGCCGACCGCTGCCTTCTACTTTCTGCCAAGCGTGATCAGGGGGTTCAGCGAGGCCTGGCCGGGCATCCGTATTCGTATTCTGGATGTCAGCGCCAACGAGGGTCTCGAGAAGGTCATCAGCGGCGAGGCCGACTTCGGCATCAACATGTTCAGCGCCCAGCGGCCTGAGGTGTCTTTCACCCAGTTGATGAGAGACCCCTTCGTCTTGGCGCTGCGCTCCGATCACCCTCTGGCGGCCAGGGAGCAAATCGAGTGGTCAGACCTCGAGCAGGTGCGGCTGATCACCGTCAGTCGCGACAGCGGCAATCGCACCCTGCTGGACAATGCGCTGTCCGCCGAGGGCATCCACCTCAACAGCTTCTACGAAGTACAGCATCTGTCCACCTCGCTGGGGCTGGTGGAGTCGGGCCTGGGGGTGGCGATTCTGCCGCGCATGACCATGCCGGGCCCGGATCACGAGATCCTGTGTTCGCGGGAGCTGCCGGAGCCACGCATCCAGCGCACCATCGGCCTGGTACGCAGCAACGTGCACAGTATCTCGGGCACCGCCCAGCTGTTTATCGATCTGCTGCTGGAACAGTGGAAGCATTCGTAGGCGCAGTGAACAGCGTGGCCATCTATCGCCGATTCAGTATGGATTCAGGTTCTTGCGCTACAAACAGAGGGAGACACCCAAAACGGAAGGATGACGTCATGCGCAGCACACTGATGGTGGTCGCTCTTGGCCTATTGTCGACCCAGGCATTGGCAGGTCCCGGCCACGCTCAATCGGAGGCCATGGACCCCGATCAGGCGGATCGCACCATCGCCGTCGAGGCCGGCGATATCTGGTTCGGCCCGGAAAGCTTGAGCGTTGCCCCCGGGGAGGTGGTGGCCTTCGAGGTCACCAACAGCGGTCAGCTCGAGCACGAGTTCGTGATCGGCTCCGCCGAGGCTCAGAACGAACACCGCAAGATGATGCGTGAGATGGCCTCGGGAGGAGGGCATGGCATGCACGGTGACGGCCACGACATGAGTCAGATGCAAGGCGCCATGGACATGCCGGCGGTGACTCTGGCGCCGGGAGAGACCAGGACGCTTGTCTGGCAGGCGCCGGAGCAGGGGGCATCGCTGACCTTCGCCTGCAATGTACCCGGACATTTTGAAGCGGGCATGCATGGCACCCTGAGTGTGGGAGAATAGGCGGCAAGCCTGGGACGGGGCCACCCCGTCCGGCTCGAGTGAGGCGTGGCATGCCGGGGCCCGCTGGCAGGGAGATGATGGTGATGAAGCTGTTGCTGGTCGAGGACGATGACCTGCTCTGCGAGAGTCTGAAGGATACGCTGGATGATCATGGCTATCGCGTCGACGTTGCCGAGCGACTGAGCGTGGCAAAGGCGCTGTTGCACAGCGAAGAGTATGCACTGATGATCCTGGATATCGGCCTGCCCGATGGTTCGGGGCTCGACTGGCTCGAGTTCCAGCGTGAACACGGCCTAGGCCTTCCGGTGCTGATCCTGACGGCTCGCGATGCCTGGCAGGACAAGGTGGACGGCCTGCGTCGGGGGGCTGATGACTACCTCACCAAGCCCTTTCACGAACAGGAACTGCTGGCGCGGATACAGGCGTTGCTGCGGCGGCGTACCGAATTGACGGCGCGGCTGATCGTCAATGGCATCCGCCTTGACGAGGAGCAGCGCCAGGTCAGTTGCGCGGGAGGCCCATGGCAGACGCTTACCGCCACCGAGTTCTGCCTGCTGCGCTACCTGATGCACCACCCTGACCGGGTGCACTCCAAGACGAAGCTGCTCGATCAGCTCTACGCCCTGGAGCAGGATGCCCCGGCGCCCAACCTGGTGGAGGTCTATATCGCGCGCCTGAGGCGTCTGCTGGGCAAGCATGTCATCCAGACCCGCCGAGGCCAGGGGTACGTGCTTGTTTCGCATTAGACGCAATAGTCTCCGTCTGCGCCTGCTGGTCAGCCTCGGGGCGGTGTCCCTGCTGGTCATGGGATTGACCTGGTTCATGCATGGCCTGCTGCTGCGCGAGACCGCGCGGGACTTTCTGGGTGATCGACTGCGGCAGGAGGCGGAGTATCGCCTGGCGCAACTGCGTCAAGCCGCAGACCCGGTACCGGCCCCCACCTTGCCCTCGAGCCTGTCGGCCGAGGTCTTTCATCATCTTTACGTGCTCAAGCGCGGCGAGATCGTCACCACCTCCCATCCGACCTGGTTGTCGGCGCTGACGCCCCATCTGGATGGGCCTGACAGGTCGCTGCTGGATGTGCACCTGGAGGGGCGTCACCTGCTGGTGTTGAGGCGAACCTTTACGGTGGACGGCAGGCCTGGGGTGCTGCTCATCGGAGAATCCTTCGACAGCGTCGAGGAAGGCCTTGCGGCACTGCACTGGTGGATTGGCGCCATCGCAGGTCTGGTGCTGCTGGCTCTTTCGCTGCTTAACGGGTTGGCGGTCAATGCCGCCCTGCGGCCACTGGATCTGTTGCAGCGCCAGCTGGCCGAGCTGCGAAGTGGTCAGCGACAGCGTCTCAGAATGAAGGTGCCGCAGGAGTTCCGCCCTCTGGTCTCGCAGCTTAATCGTCTGATGGACAGCCAGGAGCGCCGATTGGTGCGTTCGCGTAACGCCGTTGCCGACCTGTCCCATGCGCTCAAGACCCCTCTGACCGCGGTGATGCAGGCGCTGCGCAGCAAGCGTGAGCTTGATCAATCCCGCCGTGAGCGTCTGCTGGAGCGGTTGACGCTGATGCAGGAGTTGATGGAGTCCCACCTGCGTCAGGCGCGTCTGGCGGGCCCCGGTGGCGGCCAGCACACCCGGGTCAAGCGGGAACTCGACCAGCTTTTCGACATGTTTCGAAGCCTCTACCCCGACAAGCGCTTCGTCATGGCCCTCGGGGACGCCGAGGATGCCTGCATCGAGATGGAGCGACAGGACTTCCTGGAAATGATCGGCATCGTGCTCGACAACGCGGGCAAGTGGGCCAACCAGTCGGTGTGGCTCGCGCTGACGTTGGGGCGATGTCTAGAGCTGAAGATCCAGGATGATGGCCCCGGAGTGGCGGCGGAGTTGCTGCCGTTGTTGGGCCGGCGAGGGCAGAGGCTGGATGAAGGGCGGCCAGGCAACGGCATTGGCCTGTCGATTCTGCTTGAACTGGTCGAGCAGTACCGGGGAGAGGTCGGCTTTCGGGCGGCGCCCAGCGGTGGACTCGAGGTGACCATCCGCTTGCCGTTGGCGCTGGCGTCAACCTCCGAGAGAGAGGCCGTGCGTTAAGGATTCAGCTGGCTTTCAGCTTGGCGATGGAAGATGGCAGAAGTTCATCGCACAGGAAGACAGCACCCATGTCGACGACACTTCTGCCGCCACATCGGCTATCACGACGAGGATTCATCAAGGGAAGCGCAGCCCTGGGAATCGGCACCGCCGCCCTCGGTCTGGCGCCTGCCTGGGCCAACCCCTGGGGGCAGACCTCGAGTTACCCCAAGGGGGTGGAAAGCGGTCCGGATATCTCGCTGGCCATTCGTCGCCAGAGCGTGCCCATCGCTGGCCAGTCTGCACGGCCGATTACCCTCAACGGCACCAGCCCTGGCCCCCTGATCCGGCTCAAGGAAGGGCAGGACGTGACGCTGCGGGTGACCAACCTGCTGGACGAGCCCACCTCGATTCACTGGCACGGCATTCTCCTGCCGCCTGAGATGGATGGCGTCCCCGGCGTGAGCTTTGCCGGCATCATGCCGGGCGAAACCTTTACCTATCGCTTTCCCCTCCGTCAAAGCGGCACCTACTGGTACCACAGCCACTCAGGACTGCAGGAGCAGATTGGCCATGTGGGCCCCCTGGTCATCGACGCCGAACAGCGCGAACCCTTTCGCTATGACCGCGAGCACGTGCTGCTGCTGACCGACTGGAGTTTCGAGGACCCCTCGACCATCTTCCACAACCTGAAGACCGGGGAGGGGTACTACAACTTCCAGGAGCGCACCCTGGGAGACTTCATCGCCGATGTGGATCGTCAGGGGCTCGCCTCCACCTGGGAAGCGCGTGCCATGTGGGGCCGGATGCGCATGAGCTCCCGTGATATCGCCGATGTTACCGGCGCCACCTACACCTATCTGCTCAACGGTCATTCACCCGATGACAATTGGACTGCCCTGTTTCGCCCCGGCGAGACGCAGCGGCTACGTGTCATCAATGGCTCCGCCATGAGCTACTTCGACGTGCGGATTCCGGGGCTCGAAATGACGGTGGTGGCGGCCGACGGCCAGCCGGTCCGGCCCGTGCCCGTCGAGGAGTTCCGCATCGGGGTGGCGGAAACCTATGACGTTCTGGTGACGCCGAAAGACGATGTGGCCTACACCATCTTTGCCGAGTCCATGGACCGAAGCGGCTTTGCCAGGGGGACCCTGGCGCCGCGTATGGGGATGGTGGCGCCGGTGCCGGAACGCCGACGTATCGCCGATCGAGGAATGGAGGCCATGGGAGCCCATGACGGCATGGATCACGGCTCGATGGCCGGTATGGACCACTCGAGCATGGCGGGCATGGATCACTCGAGCATGGCGGGCATGGATCACTCGAGCATGACGGGCATGGATCATGGCTCGATGGCCGGTATGGATCACTCGAACATGGGCGGCATGGATCATGGCTCGATGACCGGTATGGACCACTCGAGCATGGCGGGAATGGATCACGCTCAGATGGACAGTACGGAGAGCGCCACTGGTACAGCCATGCTGCCGGTAGGCGTGGCGCAGCCTGGCTCCCGCCTCGATCAGCCTGGAATCGGCCTGGATGCCCGCGAGCGTCGTGTGCTGGTGTATCAGGACTTGAAGGCCATCGCGCCATGGCCTGACCGTCGTCCTCCTGGTCGCGAACTCGAGCTTCATCTGACCGGTAACATGGAACGCTACATGTGGTCCTTCGACGGCAAGAAATTCAGTGAGGTCTCGGGGCCGATCCACTTCGACAAGGGCGAGCGTCTGCGCCTCATCCTGGTCAATCGCACCATGATGGAGCACCCGATCCACCTGCACGGCATGTGGATGGAGCTGGAGAATGGTGCCGGCGAGCTGATTCCGCGCAAGCACACCCTGAACGTCAAGCCTGGCGAGCGCCTTTCTGCACTGATCACGGCGGATGCCGAGGGCAGCTGGGCGTTCCACTGCCACCTTCTTTATCACATGGACGCCGGCATGTTCCGCGTCGTCAAGGTTGCCTGAGGAGAGATGACGCATGGAAATTCGTGTGGGCCGTATTTGCCTGGCAACGCTATCGGGCCTGGGGTTGTCGTCGCTGGCGCTGGCTGAGGATGGCTACGACGCGCCAGATCACTGGCCGTCGCCCATGCAGGAACATCTGCGTGGCTCGGTGCTGGTCGACCGTCTGGAATACGTCTGGCCGTCTGAAGACAGCGAGGCAGTAACCTGGGATTTTCAGGCCTGGTACGGAGGCGACGTTCATCGCGTCTACCTGAAGGGGGAAGGGGACAATACCCAAGGGGATGGCGAAGATGCGGAATTTGAATCACTGGATCTGCTGTATAGCCGACTGATTGCCGACTTCTGGGAGCTACAGGGAGGGCTTGGCTACCAGGGCGGGCTTGGCAGCGATGACCATCCCGAGCGCTATTTCGGCGTGATCAGTCTGCAGGGGCTGGCGCCCTACCGGTTGGAAACCGAGCTGGATCTTCGTGTCAGTGACGATGGTGATACCTCCTTGAGCCTGGAGCAGGAATATGATCTGCGACTGACCCAGCGGCTTTATCTGCAGCCTCGCCTGGAAATGGAAGTGGCGTTCGATGATGCCGAGGAGTTCGGTGTAGGGGAGGGATTCAATTCCTTGCGCACCGGCCTGCGCCTTCGCTATGAGCTACATCGCAAGTTCGCGCCCTATATCGGCGCCTATTGGCAGAAACTTTATGGCGATACTGCCGATATGGCGCGTGATGAAGGAGGGCAAGTGGAGGACACCGCAGTGGTTGCCGGGCTACGCGTCTGGTTTTGATGCCTCTGCGCCTACGGTTGCCATTCAGGCCGCTGGCGGGATCTGCTTCACTACGCCGTTTTTCAATGTTTCAGCGTAGATTAAGCCAGATGACACATCATGAAGGTGCCAACATTCAAAGGAGGTAATCGTTATGAAATTGTGGCAACACATGATGGGTGTAGCTGTCCTCGTGGGCGTTTCTCTACCGGTATGGGCTGCGCAGGGCCATTCGCAGGAAGCCGAAATCTTGCGGCAAGGTGTGTCTGCCACCCAACAGCTTCGTGGTGCACCCGTGCGTTACCGGTTGCCGATCGAAGAGGAAGGAATGATCGTCGTCAGCAGTGAACATCTTGCCAGCGACTCGAGTCAGTCGATGAGTATCGAGGGAAGGCTGTATTCCCCCGCGGGGCAGCTGGTGGCCAGCGACGCGGACAACAACGGCCACTTCCTGCTGGAGGAGCCTGTCACTCCCGGAAACTATGAGCTTGAAGTGCGAGGCAGTGTGCTTGGCAGCGCCAATGAAAACAGTGGTCGCTACAGTCTGCATGTCGGCTTCGAATAAACGTTGCATCGTGCCAGAGAAAACCCGCCAGGCAATACCTGGCGGGTTTTTGCTACGCGTCTGGAACGGCCAGATCAGGCGCGCTCTACATCAGAAGTGCCTTGGCCGGCATCCACAGGCCCATCAGCAGCATGATCAGGTTCTCGCTCAGGGAAACGAAGCCCAGGGGAACGTTGCTGTTGCCGCCGACGCAGGCGCACTTGAGTTCGCGCTTGTCGATGTAGACCGCCTTGAACACCGAAATGGCCCCCACGGTACCGATGAACAGGGCCACAGGCGCGGCGATCCAGATCAGGCTGCCTGCCAGCATCAGTATCCCGGCCAGTGTTTCGGCGTAGGGGTAGATGTAGCCGTAGCGTACATCGCGTTGGGCCAGAAGGTCGTAGTTGAGAAACATGGTGCTGAAGCTTTCCACGTCCTGCAGTTTCTGCAGGCCCAGCAGAACCATGGCCGAGGCGACGACGAACTCGATGGTGCGCACTGAGACCAGCGACTGGCCGGACACCCAGCCCACCGCCAGGCCGATCAGCAGGGCCGTGGCGAAGATGGCGATGACAGGACGGTAGCTGACTTCCTTGTCGCCGGGCACGCTCATGCCGAGGTGGCGGCGCAGTTCCTCGTAGCCGCCGATGCGCTCGTCGCCGATGTACACCTGGGGTGTGGTGTCCACGTCGGCTTCCTGCTTGAAGCGGTCGATGGCTTCACGTGACGTCAGGGTGTGGTCGTCGACCTGGTAGCCCTTGCGCTTGAGCAGCGACAAGGTCTTGAGGCCGAAGGGGCAGAGGTGATCCGCGGTCTTCATGCGATAGAGGCGGGCAGTGCTGGATGAGGCCCGCTGCGCCGGGCTTGCTGTGTTCGTGCTCATTTCCTCTCCCTGTGGTGGTTGAGAAAAGCCCAGACAGGCCAGGGTGGTGGCCCCTGAAGCTTCCGTCACTACTATGCAAGTTCGAGCATCTTCACCACAGACTAAAACCCTTGTGCAGCACAAGGGTCAAGGCGATAAGGACGTCTGCTGGTCAGTCCTGGACAACCTGCGCAGGGGGATCCAGGTGGCGGGATATATCGGCTCGGGACCGGGCGATAGCGCGATCGACGAGCGTGGGGGCGATGGCGTTGATCAGCGCGAATAGGCGCTCCTTGCCGCCGAGGACGGCGCGACGCTGGCCTCTTGTCAGCTGCTTGATGATGGCATCTGCCACGCGCTCGGGGCTGTCCACGGTATTGCCCAGGGCCTCGTTCATGGCCTCGGCGTCGGGGCCGTTCATGGCGGTCCGGGTGGCGCGGGGGGCCAGGTACTGCACCCGGACCGAGGTGTCTTCGAGCTCCCGGGACAGCGCTTCGGCGAAGCCCTTGAGGCCGGCCTTGCTGGCGCAGTAGGCGACATAGCCCGGGTGGCCGATATGCCCCAGCAGTGAGCCCACGAACAGCAGGTTGGCGCTGGGTTGGCCGAGAAACAAAGGCAGCAGGGCCTGGGTCAGCAGCAGGGTCGAGGTCAGATTGGTATCGAGTACCCGGGTGACGTCGTCTGGCGAGGTTTCGCGAAACCAGCCGAGATGATTGATGCCGGCCAGGTGGACCAGCGTCGAAGGGCGCTGCTCGGGTGCTGCCTGACTTAGCTGGTCGAGTAGCCGCTGGCGGCCCATCGCGGTGGTCAGATCGACGCCAGCGACGAGGGTGTGTCTCGAGGCAGCCTTGCCAAGCTCGCCCGCCAGGGCGCTGAGCTTGCCCTCATCACGCCCTGCCAGCCACAGGCTGGCGCCTTCGGCGTCAAGCCGCTTCACCAGCGCCGAGCCGATGCCGCCAGTGGCGCCGGTCACCAGAATCCTGCGCTCGCTCAGTGATGGCATGAGTTTGCCTCCAGCGCTTCGTCCGTCCAGTGCTCGGCGTCTCGCAGGGCGGCGTCATGGACCGCGCCATAGAGGCGATAGAAGGCACGGGCCGAATGGATGATCTGGGCCTGCTCCTCGGTGTCGGTGATGGTGTCCATCAGTTCGGCGAAGAAGGCCATATGGGAGATGTCCAGTTCGCCGTGGGAAAACAGGTAGTGGAAGGCGTCATCGGTCAGGCCCAGACTATCGCGGATGGCCCTGCCGGCGGCGCTGGCCGCCGAGGTGCTGGTACCCTCGAGCACCAGCACCATGCCGAACATGGCCAGTGGATGGCGACGTCTGATGCTGTCGTAGGCGTAGGACACCATCCATTCCGTCTCGAACAGCGGTGGGCGTGAACGCGCGTGGTGCCGATCGACGCCGGTGGACTCGAGGTCATCGAGTATCCAGTGTTCGTGGCCCTTTTCCTCGTCGATGTACTCGGCGATGGCCATGCGCAGGTTGTCGCGCAGCACGAAGTTCGGAGCGGACAACTCGGCGCCGCAGGCCATCATCAGTGAGACGGTGTGGCGTACATGGTGATAGGCCTGGGCGAGAAAGGCGCGATATTCGGGCAGCGTGATCTTGCCACCCTGGGCGCGCCCGATCAGTTCCCCTCCCATCAAGGCTTGGCGTTCGTCTTCGGTGGCAGCGAGCAGGTGGCGGTAGAAACCGTCGGGCTTGCCGTTGTCGACAGGTGGCGAGGTGACGATCGGGGTATCGGTCAGCGTGTTCATGGGGGTGGGGGTTCCTGTGGGTATGAAGGGAGGCCGTCGGCGGCGGAGGAAAGCGCTGCTGACACCTGCTCATGGCCAGGGAAGGTTCTGGCGACAAGCCGCTCGATGTCGCAGCGACGGCGGAGCTGAATGCTGGCCCGGCGCAGGCGTCCGTTGGCGGTCAGTTCGTTGCTGGCGATCGACAGCGGCTCGGCGACGCCTGGCAGTTGCCGCATCAACGACTGCCAGCCGCGGACCCTGGCGTAGTCGGGCAGGCGCTGATTGAGCGCGGCGATGTGGGCTTCCAGGCGGGGGGGCTGGATAGCGGCTGAAGGGCTCAGGAGCGCCAGCACCCCCGGCAAGCCTTCGCCGAAGACGAAGGCACGATCGATACCGTCGATGAGCTCGAGCTCCGCCTCGAGCCACTCGGGACAGAGATTGCGTCCGTTCGACAGGATGATGACGTTGCGCTGACGCCCGTCCAGGCGCCAATGACCGTCCGCCAGGCGGTGACCGAGATCTCCGCTGGGCCAGGGCATCTCGGTTGATGGAACCTGATGATCGGACGCCAGATAGCCGAGCATGCGACGACCGTGGACCAGCAGTTGCCCCTGCTCATCGGTGCTTAGGCGCAATCCCTTGAGGGGGCACCCGACACGGCCATCCTGGGGCTCGTCCGGGCGGCTCAGACAGACCACCGAGCCCATCTCGGACATGCCGTAGCCCTGGGCGACAGGGAGTCCCAGCTGGGTTGCCTGTTCGAGCAGGCGGCGGGGCACCTGGCCACCGCCTACGGCGACTAGCGACAACACCTGTTGCCAACCGTTTGCCGCAGAATGATGTGAGGCCAGGTGAGTTAGCGCCTTGAGCAGCGCCGGCACCAGAATCAGGCTGTCGGGTCGGCGCTTGGCCAGCCAGCGTTGCCACTGGTTGGGGTCTAGCGTACCGCTGCCATGTAGCCCGGTAAGATCGGGCGTATCGATAACGATCGTGGCTCCTCGCCAGAGGGCGAAGAGTGCGCCTGCCAGGTGTTCGAGCAGCACCGCCATGGGCAGCACCACGCCGTGACGATGGAGGGGAACTCCTGCAAGGCGCTGTTCCAGCCCTTCAATGACCGACTCGAGATGTGGCCCGGACAGGCAGACCCCCTTGGGGGTGCCGGTGGTACCGGAGGTAAAGGTGATCAATCGCGTTCCGTCCGGAAGTGGTGCGGGCGTCGAGGGGCGCCGGAACAAGGCGATGGACAGGCCGGCCGGAGCGTCGAGTGGCTGGCGCTTGAAGTCGTTGGCGCGGGCAGATGGCAGCCAGGCGTCCAGCGGGCTGTCCTGCGCGATCAGAAGCCCGTCCAGCCCGGTGGTATCGAGCAGGTGGTTGAGCTGTTGTTCGCTGAAAAATGCAGGTATCGGGGTGATCGGCAGGCCAGCCCGCCAGGCAGCTAGCTGGGCGACCAGCCAGCCAGGAGAGTTGTGACCCAGCAGGCCCAGGTGGGAAACGCCCGACTGCTCGAGTTGGTGCGCGACAGCGTCGATGGCTGCCTCCAGTTGCCGGGCGGTAAGTCGGATGTCGGCGCCATCCGGGGTTTGCCCGAGCAGGCTCTCCGCATCCGGCGACAGCCTCGCCCTTTGGCGCAGGCGCTGGTGTAGCCTATCCATGGGGCATGTCCCCGGCCGCGGAGCAGGCGTGGACATGGGGTAGCGCCGGTACGGGATCTGCCGCCTCCGGGGCAAGCTGTGCTGCGCCGGCGAGAAGCAAAGCGCCGAGCGGGGTGGCGCGCATGCTGTTGGCCACCTCGAGGGGGCGAATCACCACAACCCTGGGGTCCCGCTCGTAATACCGTCCCCAGTCCACAGGATTGTCCAGGCAGTGGCGATGGGCGCGACCGATCGTGTGCATCTCGATGCCGAGCCGGGCGAGGCCGTTGCGCACGTCCCTGGACGCGGTCACCACCAGCCAGTCGATGCCCAGTCGCTCGAGCACCACCACCAGCGACAGCATCAGCCGTCGGCCGGCGCCTGGCGATGCGCTGGCCAGGGCGCCGACCTCCATGACCTGGTGGCGCGGCGGCGCAAGGTTGCAGAGGCCACGAGTGGCGAGCACCATCTCGACAGGTGCCTCGAGGTAGTGTTCCACCATGAGAGGGCCTTCATCGGCACGCCTGAGCCCCGTGGTAGCGACGAGCGCGCCATGGTGGTCTCGCAGTGTCAGCAAGCGCTGGTAGGGGTTGCTGATGGAGGCATTGTGATGGAAACGATAGACGTTGGAGATGAAGGCGTTTGCCTCGCCCAGCCGCTCCGGGGACGCCCAGCACAGGCCGGAGGTCACGTCCGGCTCGGGAGCATCCGTGTGGGCTGTCGTCTTCGAGGCCGATGCTGCGATTGCCGGGGCCATGTCATCGCGTCCTTGAAAGAGGAGTTGATGGCAAGGCTAGGCTGCCTAGCTTAGCGAAAACTTAACGTTCGCATATGACTAACCTGTAGCGCGCACAGGTGGCCGGAGTGGACGCAAGAGATGGTGCTAGGCTGATCCTGCAGGGTCCGGCAACGGAGGTAACCATGTGCGGCCGTTTCGCCTGTTACACACCTTTTGCTCAGCTGGCGGCGCTGATGCGCTTGCCGGTGGCGCCGCGCCTGCCCGAGCAGGAGCCGCCACCTCGCTACAACGTCGCGCCGGGCACCTGGATCACGTCGCTCGCCATGGACGGGGAGGGCATACCTTCCTTTACCTCGATGTGGTGGGGCTATCGACCCCACTGGGCCCAAGCCGGGGCGCCGGAGCCGATCAACGCCACCGTGGAGAAGGTCGCCACCTCGCGCTATTTTCGTGGGGCCTTTGCCCGCCATCGCTGCCTGGTGCCGGCGGACGGCTGGTACGAGTGGCTGCCGGGCGAGGCCGGCAAGCAGCCCTTTTTTCTATGTCGTGAAGATCGCGCGCCGCTGTGGCTGGCGGCGATCTTCAGTGAAAGGGCCGACGGCAGGCCGGGCCTTGCCATCCTCACCGAACCCGCCCGGGGCTGCGCGAGTGAGGTGCACGCCCGGATGCCGCTGGCGCTGGACGACGGCAGCCTTGAACCCTGGCTCGATCCTGAGCTGAGCGATCGCGACGTCATGCGCCAGACGGTGCGGCATCTACCCGCTGGCGCCTTCGACGCATGGCCGGTCTCGACCAGGGTCAATCGGGCGGGAGAGGAAGGAAGTGACTTGATGCAAGCCGTCCAGGCACCGGGCTGACCGTCGGGTCTGAAGCGCCCATCTGCATGCCCCGGCTGCGGTGATGTTCCAGGTGCTGCGCGGCTTGTCCGCCCTGCGCCGATGGGCTAAGGTCGAAGGCGCATGGCACGGGGTGTCCCGCACGATAGCGGGGCTGAGAAACACCCGTCGAACCTGATCCAGTTCATACCGGCGAAGGGATGTCAGCGCAGTCGTCAGTCCAGGGGTCGGCGTGCGTTCCTCGCCTCGACCAAGGACCCGCCAGATGACCCTTTCCGACGCCTCACGCGCTACCTCCGCAAGCCCGCCCGCGCTTCCTATTTCCCGCCAGCTGGTCGTCGTCACCGGCGCCGGACGTGGCCTCGGTGTCAGCCTGGCGCGCAGCTTCCTCGAGCAGGGCGCGCGGGTGGTGGTCAACTATCGACGCAGCGAAGAGGGCGCCAACGCGCTGGTAGCCGACTATCCCGAGCAAGCCCTGGCGGTGGCCGCCGACGTCTGTGATCGCAGCGCCGTCGATGCCATGTTCGCGCATGCCCGCGAGCACTTCGGCGCGCCGGTCACCACCTTGATCAACAATGCGCTGCCGGACTTCGCTTTCAACGGCGACGCCCGCCCCGGTCCCGACGAGCTGACCTGGGAGCACCTCGATCATCAGCTTCAGGGCGTCGCCCGGGGGGCTCTGAACACGGTGCAGGCTTCGCTTGCCGGCATGCGTGAGGCCGGCTTTGGTCGCATCGTCAATATCGGTACCAACCTGTTCCAGAACCCGGTGGTGCCCTACCACGACTACACCGCCGCCAAGGCGGCGCTGCTGTCGCTGACGCGCACCCTGGCCCACGATCTGGGCCCGGACAACATCACCGTGAACATGATCTCCGGGGGCCTGTTGCGCACCACCGATGCCTCCCGCGCCACGCCGGAGGCGGTGTTCGATCTGATCGCCGCCAGCACACCGCTGAGACGGGTGACCACGCCGCAAGAGTTTGCCGACGCTGCGCTACTGTTCGCTTCGCCCTGGTCGCGAGCGGTCACCGGCCAGAACCTGGTGGTCGACGGCGGACTGGTGAAGGACTGATGGCCAGCATGCACCTCAATCTGTTCATCATGGGCTGTGGCCACCACAAGGCGGCCTGGCGTCATCCCCGTTCCAGCGTCGAGCGCCTGGCCGATATCCGCTACTACGAGGAACTGGCGCGGCTCGCCGAGCGGGGTCGCTTCGATGCGGTGTTCTTCGCCGATGGTCACGCCGCGGGCAACATCGCCGACGGTCCGCTGTGGACCCTGGAGCCCCTGACCATGCTGGCGGCCATGGCGCGGGCCACCGAACACATCGGGCTGATCTCGACCGTCTCCAGCACCTTCTATACACCGTTTCACGCTGCGCGCATGCTGGCCTCGCTGGACCATATCTCCGGCGGACGCCTGGGCTGGAACCTGGTGACCTCGATGTTCGACAGCGAGGCGCGCAACCATGGGCTCGAGGCCATGCCAAGCCACGCCGAGCGCTATGCCCGGGCGGAGGAATTCGCCAATACCGTGCTGGCGCTGTGGGACTCCTGGAGTGACGACGCCCTGGTGAGGGATCGCCAGGGCGATTACGTCGACGCCAGCCGGGTCGGTCCCATCCATCATCACGGGGAGCACTTTCTGGTGGATGGCCCGCTGACGGTGCCGCGTCCGCCCCAGGGCCACCCGGTGCTGTTCCAGGCCGGAGCCTCGGATCAGGGCCGTGACCTGGCCGCGCGCTACGCCGAGGCCATCTACGCGGTGGCCTACGATCTGTCCTCTGCCCAGGACTACTACCGCGATCTTCAGGCCAGGGTAAAGGCCGCGGGCAGACCGAAGGTCGCGATCATGCCGGGGCTTGTGACCTACGTCGGCTCCACCGAAGAGGAGGCCAGACGCAAGCAGCGGGAGCTCGACGAACTGTTGCCGGTGGACAGCTCCCGGCGCCAGTTGAGTCAGTTCATCGGCCAGGACGTGAGCGACTGGGAGCTCGACGCCCCAGTACCCGAGTTGCCGCCACTGGAGGCCTTCAGCGGGCCCAAGGGGCGCTACGCCACGATTCTGCGGATCATCGAGAGCGAACGACCGACGCTGCGCCAGTTGCTGGGACGGCTCGCCGCCGGTGGCGGCCACTGCACCATGGTCGGCACCCCGGAGCGTATCGCCGACGAGATGCAGCGCTGGGTCGAGCAGGGCGGGGCGGACGGCTTCAACCTGATGCCGCCATCGCTGCCGGACAGCATCGAGGACGTGGTCGAACAGGTCGTGCCCGAACTGCAGCGCCGCGGGCTGTTTCGACGCGAGTACCAGGGCCGCACCCTGCGCGACCACCTGGGGCTGGCGCGGCCTGGTCGCTGATGAGCCGGAACTGCCAGGGCCCCTGATCGCCAGGCCTTGAAACGACAACAGCGGGACGCGTCAGCACGTCCCGCTGTTTTTTATCACGCCTTGCCAGGCTGTCAGCGTGGCGGTGTCAGCTCTGGAAACGCCGCACCAGACTGCCCATGCGGGTGAAGTCATAGTCCTGGCGGGATGGCAGCAGCTTCATCAGCACCAGCGAGACCAGCACCGGCACGAAGGCCGCCAGCAGGAAGGATTCCAGCAGGGTGGCGGTACCGCCGCTGGGGGACGGGAACATCGCCAGCCCGGCGACCAGGCCCGCAGCGGTGCTGAGGACCGCGTTGCGCCCGTCGTAGCGGCGATTGAACAGACCGAAAAACACTGGGAAGGCCGCCGCCGAGCACAGCAGGTCCGCCAGCAGGAACAGATAGAGCACGCTGTAGCCCTGGGCCGCCACCCAGGTCACCGGCACCGCTGCGGCGACGATCAGCCAGCGTGCCAGGCGCATCAGGGTGGCTTCGCTGGCCTGGGGCAGCAGCCGGTGCATGTCGACGGCGATGATGCTGGAGGTGGCGTTGACGGTAGTGTCGGCGCTGCTCATCACCAGGGCCAGACCCAGCGGAATCAAGGCCAGGGCGAACCACAGCGGCACCTCGGACAGCAGCACGCTGAACAGCGCCACCGAACCGTCTCCCTCGAGCCCGAGGCCGACGAAGGCCAGGCCGAACAGGCCCATCAGCACGATCACCGGAAAGTTGAACAGCCCTGCGATCCAGAAGCCCCGCCGCAGCACCTTGCTGTCCCGGGCGGCGTAGATGCGCTGCCAGGTGCCCTGGTAGAACAGGCCGGTCAGCATCACCGCGATAAAGAACGTCAGACCGGCACGCAGGCCACCGGCATCGGTGACATCCAGCAACTGGGGCGCACGCTCCTGCAGGCCCTCGAGCGTCGGCGCGACGCCGCCGGCGGCCTGCCAGCCGAACACCAGCAGCAGCGCCAGCAACGGCAGGATCACCAGCATCTGTACCTTGTCGGTGAAGATGGTGGTGCGCAGGCCGCCGTAGAAGGTGTAGAGCAGGGTCGCGATCATCACCACGCAGGCGGTCAGCCACAGCGGGATCGGCGCCAGCAGGGTGACCATATGGGCGATCGCGGTGAGGCCTGCCGCCAGCGAGATGAACAGATAGAACAGCATGATCGTCAGGGTGAAGGCGTACATGGTGCGCCCGTAGCGATGGATCACGAACTCGGTGAGGCCGTGGCCTTCGGGGATCAGCTCACGCATGCGTCGTCCCAGCGGGATCATCACCAGGCGCGGGACCATGGAACCCAGCGCATAGCCCAGTACCGCGCCGATGCCGCCCCAGGTAGCCGCCTGGGCGGGGCCGAACAGGATCCAGGTGCCCAGGGTGGTGGCCACCAGGGTCAACACCGTGGCGCGGGTGTTCTGGCTGTTGCGAGCCGAGATGTAGTCATCCAGGCCGCCCTGACGACGTCGGGCATAGATCAGGCCGGGGATGGCAAAGATGGCGGCGCACAGCAGAAGCCACAGCGCCGTCCAGGTGGGATCGAGCATCATCGAAAGAAGACCTCTTTCTTGTCGTTGTCCGCAGGGACCGGTGGACAGGCGGGACGAGCGGCGGACAGGAAGAAAGAGGAGATAACGCAACCATCCTTCCCTTCGCCGGCATGACCCGGATCAGGTTCAAAGGGTTACCGCGTGATGCGGAATCTCAGCCGTCAGGCTCCCCCAGGAATGCGCACAGCGTAGGACCGCCTCCGATGGCTGTCAATTGGCGCTTTGGCCGCAGCGACGGGGCGTCAGACGGTGGGCGAGGTGCGCAGGCTGTGCCAGCAATCGTAAAGCCAGTTTGCCGCCCGGCGTGGATCGATGTCAGCCATCGCCAGATAGCCATGACAGCAGGCCTCGCGGCTCGCTCGCACAATGGCCGAGGCGTCGGTGGCGTCCATCACCAGGGTGCGTCGGTGCCCGCCGCCGCCGCGCAGGAAGGGAGCCGCGGGCGCGCGCTGGAACTCGACGCCTGCCGGCAGGGGCGCTGTCGAGTGATGCGTGTCGGGGTGGTCTGGGGCGCACAGGATGACCTCGAAGCCGAGCCGTTGTCCCTGGCGCGCCAGGTCGGCATTGACCGGAGAGTGGCCGGTCAGTACCAGACGCAAGGCCGGCTGGATCAGCACCTCGACGACGTCGTCGCCGATCTGGACCAGCGGACTGGTTGGCGTGGGTCGCTGCAGGTTCATGGACGTATTGCCCAGGCTGACGCGGCGAATCAGCGATGGCTGGCCGGCGAGCGTTGCATGGATGACCTCCAGGTGCACCAGGGTCTCGCTGCTCGGTGACAGGCGCTCGACCAGACAGGGGGTGCCATCGTTGGCGTTGTTGTCGATATTGACCAGGCAGGCGCCGCCGCCCCGCGCCTGGGACAGCAAGATGGGCTGTCCGGCGTACCCGGGGCCATCGGCATCGCTGGTGACGCTCAGGTGGGGGAAGGCGGGAGCAGGGGTGTCCAGGCGTGTGCACAGCCAACTGGTATCCCCGCGATTGGCCAGCGTCAGGGCGTGTTCGATGGCGACAAGGTCCTGGTGGATCATGGGCAGCTCCCGCGGCGGTGTCGGCCACGCCAGCATAACGTGGAAGCGGGCAAGCGAAATAATCCGGCATCTATAAGCATCTTTTCATAGGCTAGAGAAGACGGCACGCGAGCCGCCAGGGTATTGACCTGCTGCCGGTCCAGGGCAGGGCTTACGCAAGGAGATGTCCTCATGGAGCGTTTTGCCTGGGTGGAAGAGGCATTGGTGTCGTCCGGAACGGTGCTGGTACGCCTGACGCCGGAGTTGCAGGTGCACGACGTGGTCGGTGATGCCGTGCGCGTGCTGGGCGAGCCTGGAGACGTCTGGATCGGGCGGGGGCTGGCAGAGCTGCCTGGCGAGGCCGCGGCAGTAGCTGAAGCCTGGGTCTCCCGGGGTGCCGCTCACGCTGCCAAGCCTTCGATGCCGCTGGAAATGGGCGATGGTAGCTGCTGTCGCCTGGCCGATGGTGGGCTGGTGCTGCGACTGTCGGCTCGGCAGAAGGCAAGCCGCGGTGTCATCGCGCGGATGGCCGACCACCTGCCGGTGATGGTGGCCTACGTCGACCGCGACTTCTGCTTCCGTTTCAACAATCGTGCCTACCTCGACTTCATCGGCCTGCCTGCCGAGGCGCTGATGGGGCAGCCGGTGTCTTCGGTGCTTGATGCAGACTCCTACGCCAAGATCCGGCCACGTTTCGATCTGGCGCTGGCGGGGCAGGAGGTCAGCTACGAGGATTCCCTGGTGCTCCAGGATGGTCGCCAGATCTACTTCAAGGTCCACTATCTGCCGGACCTGGTGGAAGATGAAGTGATGGGCTTCTACGCCATCATCCAGGACGTCTCCGAGTATCGCTCGATGATCCAGTTGTTACGGGATGTCCATACCGGGGTAAATCGCACCGATATCGGAGTATCAGAGATCGTCGACATGCTGCTGCGTGACGCCTTGAGCTACCTGAGGCTGGATATCGCGCTTGTCAGTCAGGTCGAGGGGGAGCGTTACACGGTTCGCTGGGCGGCCTCGGATAATGCGCCAGTCGCCTCCGGCGACAGCTTTGCACTGGGTGACACCTACTGTCGGCTGACCCTCGACGCCGATGACGTCTTCCATACCCACCGCGCCGGGCAGGACGAGCGAGTCAAGGGCCACCCCTGCTACGAGAACTTTCAGCTGGAGACCTATATCGGTGCACCGCTGCGGATCCAGGGCAAGGTCTGGGGAACCCTGAACTTCTCCAGTCCGTCGGCGCGGCGGCACGCCTTCAGCGAGGTCGACATCGAGTTGGTCCGACTACTGGTCGGGGCCGTCGAACGTGTCATTTCCAACGAGATGGAGGTCGATCGTATTCGCCTCGAACGTGATCAACTGGAAGACCAGGCGATGACCGATGCCTTGACCGGACTCCCCAATCGAAGCCAGCTGGATCGCCACGTCACCCGCCTGATCGAGGAATGCGACAGTGGCGGGATGGTGTTCTCGCTGGCCGCGGTCGATATCGACTTCTTCAAGCAGGTCAATGATGGTTTCGGTCATTCGGCCGGTGACCAGGTGCTCACCTGGCTGGCGCAAACAGTAGCCAACTGTCTGCGTGATGGCGATCTGGTGGCGCGCACCGGCGGCGAGGAATTCGTGGTGGTCATGCGGCGCACCGCCTTGCCCGAGGCGATCAAGGCGGCCGAGCGGGTGCGTCGCGCGGTGGAAGGGGGGGAAATCACCCTGTCGGATGGACAGACGATTCGCATCACCATCAGCATCGGCGTCAGCCAGTATCGCAAGGGGGAGGGGTTTGCACCGCTGTTCGAGCGCGCCGACCGGCGCTTGTACAGCGCCAAGCGTAGTGGTCGCAACCGCATTGCCAGCCTGGATGAATAGTGCCCAGGTGTCGCCAGGTGCAGCGTTGTCATCGCTGGCGTAGGACTTTGCTCGTGCTTTCGGTCTAGCCTGAAAGGCCCAGTGTGGGTGGTTGGGTAATCTCAGGTGGCTGGGCTGAGGTGACAGCGGCTGGCAGGCCCTGGCATCACCTTCCCGTCACGGGATTTTCACCACGCCCTCGGCCCCGAAGAGTGCCTCCTCCTAGGCGTAATTTCGGAACTTTCCAGGTTTCAATGTGTTACCCGATTCCCTTCGGTGGCGGAATGCGATAGCGAGTATGAACTTTCTCATCTTTTGCGATGTAGTTTCCTACTGCGTCGATACTGCGTTGATCATGTTGCCTGCAAAAGAGTAGATAGGAGCTGTGTTCCTACAAAAGATGTGGGTAATATCGTACATCCGTTGTTAATAAAATATTACAAAGCAGTTGCGCAATGCCGGTGTTTGTCCCACCGGTGCGCAGGGGAAAAATCATCATGCATCTCAACAAGCTTGCGTTCGGCCTGGCGTTGGGCGGGTGGGCGTGCCTGCTTGCTCCGTCCGTGCTGGCAGAAAGTCTGCTGGAACTTCACGAGCTCGCGGTGGACAGCGATCCTCAGTTTCAGGCCGACTTTCATGGTAAGCAGGCCACCGATGAGCGTTACTATCAGGCGCGCTCAGCGCTGCTGCCGCAGATCAATGTCAATGTCGAGCGCAGCGAGATCTCCCAGGACATCGTCAGTACCGACAACGAGGTCTACGGCAGCGGCAGCACGTCCTACCCGACCACCGTCTACGGTGTCTCGCTCGAGCAGTCGATCTATGACTATTCCCGCTGGGCAGCCTTTGGCCAGGCCAAGCTGGAGATCCAGCAGGCCGCGTCCGAGCTCGAGGTCTCGCGCCAGGATCTCTACCTGCGGGTGGCCGAACGCTACTTTGCGGTACTCGCCCTTTCGGAAAACCTGAGTTTCCTGCAAGCCGAAAAGAAGCAGGTCCAGACCAATCTCGAGCAGGTCAGGGCGCGTTTCGAGGACGGTTTGATTCGCGAGATCGATCTGCTCGACGCCCAGGCGCGCTTTCTGCAGGTCGAGGCGCGCGAGCTGGACGTGGCCAACCGTCTGCGCGATGCCCTCAATGCCCTGGCCGAGGTCAGCGGCGTGCGTCCGGTGGAGCTTAGCCTGGTCGATGAGGACCTGACGCTGGCGAGCCCAGAACCGTCGTCAGTCGAGGCCTGGATCGAGCTGGCGATGCAGCGCAATCCTCGTCTATCAGCCGCACGGCTGGCGGTGGAAGTGGCCAATCAGCAGGTCAAGGTGAGTCGCGGTGGTCACTATCCGACCCTCGATCTGAGTCTCGACTACGACAATGACGAGACCGAGGGCTCATTGTTCGGCGGCGGCAGCGAGGTCGAGACCCAGACCATTCGGGTCGGCCTCGATGTGCCGGTCTACAGCGGTGGGCGAGTGTCGTCGGAGGTGCGCGAAGGGACCCGTCTGATCGAGGCAGGGCAGGCTCGACTCGAACAGGTGCGGCGAGAACTCGACCGCGAGATACGTGCGGCTTTCGAGGGTATCGTCACCGCCATGTCCCGGGTCAGGGCGCTCAGCGAGTCCTTGACCGCCAACCAGCGCATCGTCGAATACCGCCAGGTGGCCTATGAATCCGGTGTCATGCCGGTGCTCGAACTGCTCGACGCCGAGCGCGATCTGTTCTTCGCCCGCAGCGAACTTGCCAGTGCGCGCTACGACTACCTGATCAGCGTGCTGCGGCTGAAGCATGCCGCCGGCGTCATCAATGGCGAAGACCTGGCGGAGATCGACGCCCATATGAATGACCGGATGGACCTCCTTGCCTTCCAGCACTGAACCCCGGCCCTTCGCCGAGCGTCAGGCGTTGATCGAGTCCTGGCTCGATAGCCTCGCGCGTCCCTACAGTGCCGAGCGCTCGGTCAAGTGTGCTCCCGCCCGCTGGGCGCATCAGCGCAGGCTCTACAGTGTGCCGCTCGAGGGCGTTGACGCCGACGATCTTGCGGTGCGCCTCGAGGGGTTGCTGGAGTCGCTGGCGCTGGCGCCTGGCGACCGGAGGGCCTTTGTCGCCGGACTGTCGACGCAGGCGATGGCGCACTATCTGCATCTCGGGCTGGAGGCCGCGACCACCAAGGTGTACTGGGAAGCGCCGCTGCCGGACAAGGCCCTGCCGGGGCGTCGCTTCCCGCTGTACCAGGCGTGGAAGTGGCGCCCTGGCGTCGACGCCAGTGTCTCCGACTATGTCCTGCTCGAGAGCGCCGAGGCGGTGCGCCATGCAATGGCGAGCACGCTTGCGGCGATGCCCCCGCTCGTCGGCGACGTGATCGAACAGCTCGAGGTCAGCCACGCGCTGGCACGAAAGCCCTGGCCACCGTTGACCGTGAGGATCGAGGAACGGCGCCAGGGCCGCGATACCGGTCGTGATTCCATCAATCTGCATCTACATCCGGCCGAGATACGTCTGGGCGAACTGGCGGGCCTTTTGTTGTCGCTGGCTCGCGAGTGGCGCTGTACGTCGCGCGCACAGGCGATCGAGTGGATTGCCGCCCACGGCGACAAGCCGCTGAGCAACCTTTCTCTGGGGTTCGATGCGAAAGGCGAACCCTTCGTGACCTTCTACCACGGGGTGACACTGGTCTCCCCGACTTCCACCGGCGCGCTGGCCGCGCAACGACGCTGACGTCCAGGCCCAGGGACGACACTCAATTACAAGAGGACTCTTTCATGGCGACTCAACTTCTGATCTATCGCAACGTTCAGCCGATCACCCGCGACAAGCATCGCGAGCTGTCGCTCAAGGTCGGCAAGGACTTCGGCTTTGCCAGCGGGGTGAACTCGGTGCCGCTGATGGCGGCCGAATTTCCGACCGCCGCCACCGACCTGCCGATCGTCTTCACCCAGGCCGACGACGGGGTGCTGCCGGTCGCCGTGCTGGGACTCGAGCAGGACCAGAATCTGCTGGTGGACCGTGAAGGCCAGTGGCGCGGTGAGTACGTACCGGCCTTCTTCCGCCGCTATCCCTTCGTGTTTGCCTCCGCCGACAACGACAAGACCTTCACCCTGTGCATCGATGATGACTACGAAGGGCTCAATCGTGACGGTCGCGGCGAGCGCTTCTTCGACGCCGACGGTGAGCAGACCCAGTACCTGGGCAAGGTACTGGACTTCCTTCAGGACTATCAGGCGCACTTCCAGCGCACCCGCGCCTTCTGCGCCCGTCTGGTCGAGCTCGACCTGCTCGAGTCGGTCGAGGCCCAGATTCGCCTGCCGGAAGGTGGTCAGCGCACCCTGACCGGCTTCCAGGCGGTCAACCGTCAGAAGCTCAAGGCGCTGCCCGAGGACAGCCTCAAGGCGCTGCTGGACAGTGACGAACTGGAGCTGCTCTACGTCCACCTGCAGTCGCTGCGCAATCTCAACCGACTGAGCCGTCAGGCGCAGGGTGGTTCGCGGCTGGGTGCTCTGGCCAAGGGCGACCCCGCCGAGGAGGCGGTCGCGTCTGACGCCGAACAGGACACTCCCGTTCACTGATCGACCGAGATCAGGGGGCGTATCGTCGCCGCGATGCGCCTCTTGACGTTTTTCGCCACCGGAGTCCCCCCATGAGTCGCCACCAGCGCAAGCCTCTGTCCGAATTGATCGCTCGTCTTCTCCGCCAGCCCAGGCGTGCTCGTCGTGCCCAGGCAGAGCCGTCCCGGTTCGTGTTCGAGGGACTCGAGCCACGCATGCTGATGTCGGCGGACCCGCTGACCGCCAGCGTGGCCGGTGGCGCCGAGATGACGTTGCGGGTGGTCGAGGAGAACCAGCAGCAGGTGCTGCAGGTGGTCGAACTCGACGAGCAAGGTGTCAGTCAGGTGGTGGCCTCACGCGGCCTCGATGACGCCAAGGCCAGTGGCGGCGTGGTCATTCAGGGCAGCGACGCCCAGGACATCCTGCGCGTGGACCAGAGCCTGCTGGGCCAGGCGGATGGTCTGCTGGTGAGCTTCCAGGGCGGCGACGGCGACGACGTCCTGGCACTCGAGCATAGCCAGGGGCTGACCATCACCTTCGCGGGGGGCGAGGGCGATGATCGCATCGAGGGCATCCAGGGCAACACCGAGTGGCAGGTGAGCGCCGATGGGGCGGGCAGCGTGGACTGGTCGAGCACCACCACGGCGGCGCGCAACGATAGCTGGCTCAGTTTCACGGGCATCGAGACGGTGAACGCCGCCTCCTATCGCCAGGGTGACGACGGCGTGCTGTCAGCCACGGACGATGCCGCTCGGCACCGGCTCTCGAGCAGCCAGGACGGGGCGCGTTGGTCGCTTTACGACGAGGGCAGTCTGGGGCTTGGCAATATCGCGTTCAACGGCATCGACCGACTCGACGGTCGGGCCGGCCAGATCCTCGACTTCAGCGACTTCTCCACCTCGGTAGAGGTCGATCTGGGGACAGGCAAGGCCACCGGCTTCGTCGGTATCGATGGCTTCAATCACGTCATTGGGACCGGCGGCGACGACCGCCTGATCGGTGATGTCACCTCGCAGATCGACACTATCCTGGACGGGGGTAATGGCAACAACCTGATCGTCGGGGGCGGCGGCGACGATACCCTGAAGGCCGGCGCCGGTCGCAGTACCCTGGTGTCGGTCAGCGGCAGCGATCGCTTCGAACAGAGCGAGCTGGGCAGTGAGTTCACCCCCGAGGAGGCCGAGCTGACCTACGTGGTGCAGCGCGCATCCGGGGACATCACCCTGACCAGCGCTGGCGCCACCGCGACGGTCACCACCGGCGACGGCAGCCTGAGCTTCCAGCGCCAGCCCGTGGAACTGGTGCTGTCCGCCGCGGGGACCGGCCAGACGCTGAATGCCAGCGGCTACTCGCTTTCCGGCGTGACCTTCCAGAGCCTGGATGGCGCCACCAATAGCCGACTTGTCGGCAGCGCGCAGGATGACCGATTCGTGCTCAGCGCCGGGGGCGGCAGTGTCCAGGCCGGTGGCGGCAACGACCGCATCGAGGCCAGCGCCGACGCCGACATGACCCTGACCGATACCGCGCTGAGCGTGACCGGCTGGACCAACTGGGTATTGGGCGACGTCGAACTCGCCACCCTGGTGGGCGGTGCTTCTGCCAATATGCTGGACGCCTCTGCGTTCAGCGGTTCGGTTCAGCTGGAAGGCGTCGCCGGTGACAACACCCTCAAGGCCGGCGCCGGCGATGCGGTACTCCTGGGCGGCAGCGGCAACGACACCCTGGTCGGGGGTGTCGGCGACGACGTGCTGTTCGGCAATCGCGGCAGCAACAGCCTCGATGGTGGCAGCGGCAGCGACTCGGTGCTGGGCAGTACTTCCCACAGCTTGCGTCTGTTCGGTGGTAGCGGTAGCGCCACCCTGGTGCGCGGCGACGTCGCCGAGGAGCGCGAGCTGGTGTGGTCGCGCAGCGCCGGTGAGACGGTGGTCTTTCACTTCGCCGGCGAGCAGACCGTGGCGCTGGCCTGGGACGCCGACGCCCTGGCGGTTCAGCAGGCGCTCGAGGCGCTGTCTGCGGTGGGCGAAGGCAACCTGCAGGTGGCCCGCGAGCTGTTCGAGTCTGCTGGAGAACAGCAGGTACGCTGGCGCATCAGCTTTATCGGCGACTTCATGGCCGTGGCCGACGACGGTGCCTTCGCCAAGGCGCTGGTCGGCAGTGGTCTGGCGCTGGGAGCTTCCGGGGCCAGCGCCACGGTGACCTCGACCCAGGTGCGCGCTCGGGAAGCGGGGCGTGACAGCCTGGCCGGCATCGAGCACGGCATGCTGCGTGCCGAGTTTGGCGACACCGTGCTCGACGCCAGTGGCTTTGCCGGCAGTGTCTATCTCCAGGGGGGCAGCGGCAACGACCTGATGATCGGTGGCGAGGCCACGACCCAGTTCGTGGCGGTAGCCGGGGATAACGTCATTCGTGCCGGGGCTGGGCAGAACGAGATCCGCGGCGGCGTCGGCCAGGATCGTCTGGAAATCGTCCTGGCCGATGGCCAGAACGCCGTCAATGTGAGTGGGGACAGCTTCAGCATCGATGGCGGGACCGCGTCGAGCTATCGCGATATCGAGGCGCTGACGCTGGTCGGCAACGCCGGCGCCAACACCCTCGATGCCAGCGGCTGGCACGGGGTCGGCGAACAGACCCGGGTCACTGCGCTGATGGCCGCTGGCGGCGCCTCCAACGCCGAGATCGAGACCTTCCTCTCGGCGCTGGGCGATGCGATTCCCGGTGCAGAAGACTTCGCCAGCCAGGCGGAGTACGAGTCCTACCTGGCGCGTTACGTCACCGGTAGCGAACTCGAGAACTCCGGCGCGCACCTGAGCTTCACCCTGCAGAATGGCGTGACGCGGGCGCTCAATGTGGCCGACGCCCGCACCCTCGGCGACCTGCTGGTGCTGCTCGGCAGTGTCGAGGGCCTGACCGCGAGCTTCGATGGTGCCAGCGGGCGTCTTGTGGTCACCGACACCACCACGGGAAGCGCGAGCTTCGCCGTCAGCGCCGACGCCACCGCGAAGATCCTGACCGATGCACTCGGCATGGGCGTCAGTGGCGACAAATGGCAGAGCACCGCCTTGAGCGGGACCGGCGTGGTGCTGGACGCCAGTGCCGGCGGCAGCGATGCCCTGATCGGTAGCCGTGGCGATGACCGTATCGTCGTCGTGTCCGGCGCCGCCAGTGTCGACGGCGGCGCCGGCACCGACAGCCTGCTGGCGGCGGCGGGCGACTCCATGACGCTGACCGATGGCGGGTTGGTCGTTGGTTCGGCCACAACCACGCTGTCCGGGATCGAGGCGGCGCGCCTGAGCCTGACCGGAGGCGCCGTCAAGACCCTGACGGCCACTGCCTTTACCGGCGCTTTGGCCATCGATATCGCCGAGGCGGCGACCGACACCATCGTGAACGCCAAGCCTGGCGATCAGGTCGAGGTGGAACTGGCGGCGGGGAGCCTCGCCCGGCTCGACGACGTGACCGTCAGTGGGGGCGCCAGCCTGGTGGGCTACTGGGATGGCGACGCCTCCCTGTCCAACGTGACTAGAACGTTGGACAGCAGTGTCGAGCTGCGTGCCGACGGTGCCTTGACCCTGGACAACGTCGATCTGAGCATGAGTGATCCGACGCTGGGACACGATCTGTCGATCCTGGCACGTGAGCTGACGATCGGTGGCGATAGTGTGATCGATGCCGGTAGCGGCGAGTTGCACCTTGGCGCGCAGTTGTTTCAACCCCTGCTGGCGCCTGCCAATGGCCTGGTCGACGTGGGCCTGTTCGACCTGTCGGTGGATATCGACAAGGCCACGCTCAAGGGCGGGGACGTAACCATCGATGCGCGCCTGGTGGATCCCGATCGCGACTGGTTCAACCTGCGCACCGGCGTGGCCTTCCTCGACCAGGGCATCGATGCGGCGCTGGACTTCCTTCAGGGGCTGTCGCTGTTTGGCAGTGTCTCGGTGATGGTGGCCGAGGTCACCATCGATATCGGCTCCGACGCGGTCATCACCGCCACCAGCGGGGACATCACCGTCGCCTCCGAGCTCGACATCAGTACCGAGGTGGGCGCCAGCAAGGCCTGGGGTCTGGGCGTGTCGGTCAGCACCCTGATCACCCGCTCAAGTGTGCACGTCCACGGTACCCTGAGCGCCGCCAATGACATCAACCTGAGCAGCAGTGTCAGCACCGCCCAGAGCGTCTCTGCTGAACCGGATGGCCTCAAGGGCGTGGCCGGCGCGGTGGCGGTCAGCGTGCTGGTCAGCGATTCCCGGGTGATGGTGTGGGAAGACGCCAGTCTGAGTGCAGGCAATGATCTGGTGGTCGCGGCGACCAGCGTGGAGGAAAACGAGACCTCCGCCAGTTCCGCCCCTGACAAGGGCAAGGTCGGCATCGCCCTGGCGATCAACGTCGAGACCAGCAACACCGAGGCGCAACTGGCCGGTGACGTCAGTGTGGGCGGCGATCTGACACTGAGCGCCGAGACCTCCCAGGGCGAAGACCACGGCGGTACCAGCGCCAGCGCCGGTACCGCCCCCGGTGGTGGCCCCGATAGCCTTGTCGACGGGGCCACTGCCAGCGCCGAGGACCTGTCGCCGACATCGGTGATCGGCAACTTTCAGGAGGCGCTCAGCGGCGTCATCGGTGACAAGATCAAGGAAGGCATCGCCGACCGCGGGCCTGCCTCCATCGGCGAGCACTTCAAGGAATCCCAGGGCCAGCAGAAGAACGCCCTGGACGTGGCCGCCGCCCTGGCGGTCTCGGTGGACATCAATCGTGCCGAGGCCCGCCTTGGCACCAGCGTGACGCGACTGGGCGCCATCGCCACCCAGCGCAGCGACATCGAGGTGGCCGGTGCGGTCAGTGTCAGCGCTACCAGCGCCCACCGCCCGGCGGTCAGCGCCGAGGGCTCCGCTACCGGCGTCGACCCCAACAAGAAGGAAAGGGAAGAGAGCTTCACCGACAAGGTGCTGGGCAACACCCTGATCGGCAAGCTGCGAGACGCCGCGGCGGAGTCCGAGGTCCAGGGCACCGACAGCGCCAAGGATCAGAAGGAAGACAGCCAGGTAGCCGATGTCGGTGTCGCCGGCGGCTTCGTCTTTGCGCTGCAGAACAACCATGCCGATGCGGTGGTCGAGGGCCTGGTGGACCTGGACGCCGGCGATGCCATCAGCGTCACCGCCGAGAGCCTCAACAGCGTCGATATGGATAGCCTGTGGGGGCGTCACCTGTATGTGGCGGGCAAGGCCCTGGGTGAACTCGATGGCACCTACGACCATGCAAGCGCGGAAGGTACGGCTGACCTGGCCAACGGCGACAAGGTGCTGGTGGCCGATGACCACCAGCGCGGGGGCGAGGCCGGCCTGATCTATCAATTCGAGGGGGCCGACGTCAGCGGTGTGGATCTCGCCAGTGAAGACTTCAGCGACGACAGCCGCTGGACTGCCCTGAGCTCGCCGTTGCAGACCCGTATCGAGGAATTCGTCGAGGCGCTCAACGCCTTTACTACCGGCAATCTGGGGATCAGCGGCAGCTTCGACAGCTGGACCGTGGCCACCGCCGAGGGGGGCAAGCTGGCCATCGCCGGTGCCGCCAACGTCTTCCTGGTCAATCAGGACAGCGAGGCCCGCATCCGCGAGGGTGCCCGGATCAATCTGGGGGGCGCCACCGATGTGGCCAGCGTCACACCCAGCGACGAGCAGCAGGTCGAGGTCATCGCTCGCAGCGACAACCACCTGCTGTCGCTGGTGGGCAATCTCAGCTTGCCGACCTTTGCCGGCGCCGACGAGGCCAGCGCCGAGGCCTGGCGTGACGCCTTCAAGAGCGATATCGATACCATCAAGTCCGGGTTCGCCGGCATCCAGTCCGACGGCAGCGCCATCGGTGCTTCCATCGGCGTGCATCTGCTCGGCGCGGATACCCGTGCGGTCATCGAGACAGGTGTGGCGCTGGTCGCCAGCAGTCTGGACGTGCGCGCCGACAGCGACACCCTGCTGATCGGGGCGGCGGTGTCCGGTGGCAAGGCCGACAAGGTCGCCTTCAACGCCACCTCAGTGGCCAATATCGTCGACAACACCACCCTGGCGCAGATTCAGGACGGGGTATCGCTGAACATTGGTGCCGTCTCTGTGGACGGGGCCAGTGGGCCGGCGCTCAGGGTCGGCGCCAACGACGACACCTACGCCTTTGGTATCGGCGGCAGCGTCGCCTCCGGCAAAAGCGCTGGCGTCGGTGTATCGGCGGTGGTCTCGGTGATGGAGCGCGACACCCGAGCGGTGATCGGTGGTGTGACCACGCCAGCCAGCGCCAGCGGTAGCATCACCGTAGGAGGTGATCTGCTGGTCGAGGCCAATAACGGCGGGGTGGTAGCCAACCTCGCCCTGGCCGGAGCCAAGGCGGGCAGCAGCGGTACCAGCGGGCTGGATTCGGCCGGTGACGCCAGCGGCTCGGGCGCTGGTGGTGGTTCGGCTGGGGGCAGCGCCACCAAGGACGACCCCAACAAGTGGCCCAACAACCAGAGCAACTATGACAGCGTGCTCAAGGAGTTGAGTGGCAAGCTCGGCGGTGCCGCCAAGGCGTCTTCCGGCGGCAGCGGCGGCACGTCTTCCACCTCGTCCGGCGGTGACCAGAAGGGTAGCTTCGGCCTCGGTGTCTCGGGTTCGGTGGTGGTGAATATCGCCGACTATCGTACCGAAGCCCTGATCCAGGGGATCGAGACGCTGAAGATCACCGGCAAGACGTCGGTGGCCGCCAAGGACAGCAGCCATCTTGGCATGCTGGCCGGTGGCGCGGCGCTGTCGCTGGGCAGCAGTGGCACCCAGGTGGCGGTGGCCGGGGCCGCCGCCCTGGCCTTCGACAGCGGCATCACCCGGGCGCGGATCGATCGCGTCACTTCCTTTGATACGGGCGGTCTGGCACTCAGCGCGGCGCGTGAGGGCTGGACGGTGGTCGCTGCCGCCGGTGTCGCCGTCGCTTCGGGCGCCAAGGGCTTTGGTGTGGCCGGGGCGGCCAGCGTGCTGACCTCCGATCGCACCGTCGATGCGGGGCTTTTGAATATCCAGTCCGGCGATCTCGGGGATGTCAGTGTGGTGGCGCGTGACGCCGCCAACACGGTACTGATCGCCGGCGCAGTGGCTGGCGGCGGCAAGGCGGGTGTCGGGGGGGCGGCGGCCTTTGCCGATATCAGCCACGACGTCGACGCCCACGTCGAAGCGCTGGGCAGTGCCAGCGAGTCGCTGGTGATTGGTGGACTCTCGGTCAAGGCGCTCAGCGATACGCTGGTCATTAGCCTGGCCGGCTCGGCCGGTATCGGTACCGGGCCCAAGGGGGTTGGCCTTGCGGGAACTGCCGCGGTCAATCTGATCGACAATTCCACCCAGGCACGTGTGGTCGACAGTTTCCTGGCCAAGGGCAGTGACGCCCTTGCACCGACGCCGAACGTGTCGGTCAACGCCGAGGACAACAGCAGCGTCTGGACCCTGGCCGGCGCCGTCGGTGTCGGTGGCACCGCCGGCTTTGGTGCCGGGGTGTCGGTCAACAGTCTGTCCAATGAAACGCTGGCCCTGATCAGTGGCGGTGCCATCGCCAACGCCGGCGCGGTGTCGGTGGTAGCGGCCAACACCGGTCTGGTGCGATCGCTGACCCTGGGGGTCGGCGCCAGTACCAAGTTCGCCGGGTCCGGTAGCGTCTCGGTCAACCAGATCGCCAATACCTTGCGTAGTTCCCTGAAGAACACCAGCGTCTCGGCCAGCGGCCAGGTGCTGGTGGCCACCCGCGATCGCGCCGAGCTGGTGGCGATCAGCGGTGCAGGAGCCGGTGCCGGCAAGGTGGCCCTGGCCGGCAGCGTCTCGGTCAATCTGATCGACAACGACAGCCAGGCGCTGATCCAGAACTCCACCGTTACAGCTGGTGGCGATGTGGTGGTGGACGCCGAGGCCAGCAGCCTGGTGGTGTCAGTCGCCCTTGGAGGCGCCGGGGCCGGCAAGGTGGGCCTCGCCGGTGCCGTCAGAGTCAATCTGATCAAGGGCAAGGTGGAGGCGCTGATCGACGGCGGTCGCGTCGAAAGCAGTACCGGTGATATTCGCATCCAGGCCACCGACAGTGCCCAGGTGGTGGTCGTGGCCATCGGCGCCGCGGGCGCCGGCACCGTGGCCGGCGGGGTCAGCAGCGGTACCGTTCAGGTCGACAACGCCATTGTGGCCCGGGTGACGGGGGCCACCTTGATCGCCGGTGGTGACGTGGCTGTCTGGGCGGGCCTGGCCGAGCGCAGCGGTCGCGCCGCGCTGGAATTGTCGGCACTGGGACTTGAGGTGGACCCGGCGACCCAGGGCACCGAGACCAATCCGAGCACGGGATCATCGGATATTGCCACCCGGGACATGTCCAACATGGACTGGACCGCCGGGGTGATCAACCTGACCATCGCCGGTGCGGGCGCCGGCAGCGTGGCCGGCTCCGCTGCGGTGGGGCTCAACTGGCTGCGCTCCAGCGTGCTGGCCGAAGTCTCGGGCGGCGCCAGTATCACCGCCGCTGATAGTGTCAGCGTGCTGGCCCAGGACAAGAAGGGCCTGGTCAACTTCTCCTTCGGCGCCGCCGGTGCCGGCAATGCGGCGGGGGGCGCGGCGATCGCTTTCAACTATCTGGGAGGCGACCCCAGCGATCCCTCGCGCACCGTCGACAACACCAGCGACCAGAACGTCGACGCCAGCGAAGACGCCTTCATCCTCCAGGGCGAGCGCAGCGACCACGGCTACAGCGTGGGCCAGATCGCCGCCTTGATCGATGCCTCCAGTGTGACCGCCACCAGTGGCGACGTGCTGGTGGACGCCCGTTCCGAAGCCAGCATGCTCAACATTACCGCCGGCGGTGCGGGCGCCGGGGCGGTGGCCCTGGCCGGCTCCATCGGCATCAACTTCATGCAGAACGATGTGCTGGCATCGATTGGCAATGGCGCCGTGGTCATGGCCAGCGCCGGTGACGTCAGCGTGCATGCCTCGGTGGCGCCGATCATGATCAACGTGGCCGGCGCGGCGGCTGGTGCCGGCTCCGTCGGTCTTGCCGGCGCCTCGGCGACCAACGACATGGCGTCGACGCTGAGCGCGAGCATCCTCGGGGCGAGCACCGAGGTAACGGCGGGTGGGCGCGTCGACGTCAAGGCCGAGCTGATTCGGATCACCGATGTGCCTTCGGTCAAGGTCGATGACAGCCTGATACCGCCAGAAGACTCAGACGAGAATCGCCCGGCGACGCCTGGGCAGGGCGACCAGGTCTGGAGCTTTGCGCTGGCCGGTGCCGGTGCCGGCAAGGTGGCGGTGGCCGGGGCGCTGTCGCTCAACTGGCTGCGCGGCAGCGTCACGGCGGTGATCGACCAGGCCACGGTCTCGGCGACGGGAGACATTGCCCTGTCGGCCAGCGATGATCTCGGCCTCAATGCCTTTACCGTGGCGGGGTCCGGTGCCGGGGCCTTCGCCCTTGCCGGTTACCTGGCCTACAACTACATCGGCGGTGATCCGGACGACCCCACCAGCGACAGCGCCAACCGTATCCACGCGCTGATCAAGGGCGGCGCCAGCGTGGCGTCCAGCGCCGGCAAGGTCAGCCTTTCAGCGGTCTCATCCTCGAGCATCAGCGCCTACTCCCTGGGTGGTGCCGTGGCCGGTTTCGCCGCACTCAGCGGTACCACCTCGCTCAATTTCACCCGCAAGGACGTGGTCGCCGATATTCGCGACAGCGCCACCGAGGTGAGTGGCGCCGGCGGCATCGCGGTAAGCGCCAGCGACACCAGCGCGATCTCGGCGGCCAGTGCCCAGGTCAACGTGGCGGTCAAGGGTGGTGCGGCCGGTCTTTCGGTGGCCTACCTGGATATCGACAACAGCATCCTGGCCGGTAGCCAGGGCGCCACGCTCGACTCGAGCGGCGGCGATATCGCCATTGATGCCCGCTCGCGCTCCACCAACCTGATCGTGATAGCCGGTGTCAGCTATGGCACCTTCGGCGCAGGTGCCGGCAACGCCGGCAGCTCGTTGATCAACAACACCAGCGTCGCGCGCATCGACGGCGGCAGCGTCGATGCCGCCGGCAACGTCAGCGTGGTCAGCGACAGCAAGGACGTCAGCACTATTACCCTGGGCACCGTCAGTGTGGGTGCGGTGGCGCTGGGCGGTGGTGTCGGGGTCGACCTGCTGGGCAGCACCTCCGAAGCCTGGATCGGTGGTGGAGCGCGCGTCAGCGCCGGCGCCGGCGGTGCGGCCTTATCGGTGCGCGATGACTGGAACAATGGCTGGACGACAGACAGCCACAAGGGTGTGGTGGTGCTGGCCACCAGCGAGGTGTCCTTCACCAGCGTGGCGGTGACCGCGGCGGGAGCCGCCGGCAATGCCCTGGCGGCCAATGTGGTGGTGGATGGTGTCACCGGCGCGACCCGCGCCTACATCGACAAGGCGCGCATCGACAGCACCGCCGACGTGGTGGTGCGGGCCCTGCATCGTGGCGACGCCGACAGTGGCGGTGGCGCGGCGGCGGTCAGTGGAGGCAGCTCCGGCGCCGCTGGTGTCGATGTCACCCTTTTCCAGCACAAGACCGAGGCCTTCATCAGCGGTGACGGCTTCGACCATTCGGCTGAAAGCGACGGCCTGATGGTCAAGGCTGGTGGCGACGTGGCGGTGGAGGCCCGCGCCGACGTGAGCTTCCTGTCCACGGTGATGGGGGCGGCGGTGGGCCTCAACGGCGTCGCCGGTGCGGGATCGGCCAGCGTGGTCGATCTGTCGCTTGAGACCCTGGCCTATCTCAAGGACGTGGAGGTCGCCGGCACCAACGTGGCGGTACGTGCCGACAACGACGTGGACGGCCGCTTTATCGTCGGTGCGGTGGCCGGTGGCTCCGTCGGCTTTGGCGCCTCGCTGGCGCTGGGGTTGCTCAACCCCGAGGCACGAGTGTCGCTGGACAAGGCAATAGTGACTGCCAGCAATGATATCGCGGTGACGGCAAGCCAGCGCCTGGATCTGGGCATCACCGTAGCCACCGCCGGTGGCGGTGCGGTCGGTGTGGCCGGCGCGGTATCGGTGATGACGGCGGATTCGGTGACGCAGGTGCTGGTGTCCGGCGATAGCGAACTGAACGCCGGCAATGACGTGCTGCTCGAGGCATCCACCACCACCCTGGTCAATGAGCGCAGTGGCCTGGCCGGCTATCTGCAGGGGGTCGGCGCTGCCGCCGTCGGCGCGGCGGGCTTCGGTGCTTCGGTGGACGTCATGGTGCTGCGCGAGCAGACCCGTGTCAGTGTGGCGGATGGTGCGCAGATCATCGCGGGGGGCGATGTGACCGCCGAGGCCAGGCTGTCGCGTACCCTCAACTCCACGGTGATCGCCTTTGCTGGCTCCGGCTCTTTGAGCCTCAGTGGCGCCATCTCGGTGATCAGTCTGGGCAAGGGGCTGAGTGAGGAGAGCTTCGAGCGGGTCGAGGACCTGCAAGACCTGGTGAGCGATACCTTCGCCGGCTTCCAGAGCGGCGAGTTCGCCATGAAGGCCGAGGCCGAAGACTCTGATTCCGGCACCGATACGCCGCTGGACAGCGACGAGCAGGCGGCGTTCGACGGTGACTTCGATCGTCCCGACGATGCCGGAAACCACAACAAGGCCAACCGCACCTCGACCAACAGCGCCCTGAGCACCCTGACCGGTGGTCTCTCGGGTGACAAGCTGTTCGACGTCAAGTCGCCTCTGAAGGTAGGTGACACCGCGGCGACCCTGGGACGTGGCGTGGTGATTACCGCCGGCGGGGACGTCAGCGTCAAGGCCAGCGAAGCCCTCAAGGTGCAGACCCTGACCGGCTCCGGTGCGGTCAGCGGTGTTGCCAGTGTCGGCCTGTCGGTGGGGGTGGTCGAGCTCAACGGGGCGGTGACCGCCCAGGTGGGCCGCGGCTCGACCCTGGATGCGGCGGACACCATCGAGGTGGCGAGCGACTACGACGGTGACGTGTCGATCAGCGCCTATGGCGGTTCGGCGGCACCCAGCATCGCGGTGGGTGGCCAGGTGGCCATCCTGCTGGATCGCACCCAGCAGCTTGCCTCGCTGGAAGGCGCCACGAGCGCCGCTGGCGGCACCCTGATCAAGGCGGCGGATCGCGTCGATATTATGGCCAGCGCCGATCGCGACTATTCACTGAGGGCTGCAGGTGGGGCCATCGGCCTGGTGGCCGCAGGCGTGTCGGTGGGCACCGTCGAGATCAGCGGTGCGACGAGGGCCTGGGTCGGCGAGCATACCAGGGTGGGCGAGAACCAGAGCGTCGGTTCGCTGAACGTCTCGGCCACGAGTATCGATCGGGTCGCGCTGGAGGTGGTGGCGGTGGCCGCCGGGATGGCCGGCGGCAGCGCCAACGTGGCCTTGGTGACCCTGTCCCAGGAGGTGCAGGCGTGGATCGGTGACGGCGCGCGGATCTCGTTGTCTGACGCCCTGAGCATCAACGCCAGCCTGACGCCTGCGGTACAGATCAAGACCCTGGGGGTATCGGTGGCGGCGGGCGTCGGCATCGGCGTCTCGGTGGTCGAAGGAGAGCTCAAGGCCAAGGTGCTGGCGCGGGTCGGCACGCCTGACTCCAGCGCGGCCCATGATATCCGCATCACCGCCGGGTCCATGGACGTTGCCGCGTCCCTGAATACCCTGGCGAATGGCAACAGTCTGAGCGGTGAGGCCCTGGGTTCCGCCGGGGGGGCGCTGTTGGGCGTCGATGCGACCCTGGTGACGCTCAAGGACAGCACCGAGGTGGTGGCAGAGATCGCTGACACCTCCCTGGAGGACGGCAGCGGTAGCCTGCGCGAGAGCACCAATATTGCCATCGCCGGGCGGCTGGACGTCACCAGCGACCTGATCTCGCGCCTCTCTGGCAAGTCCAGCAGTATCGTCGGCGGCCTGGTGGCGGCGGGTGCCGCCAAGGTTACCGTCGATCAGCGCACCGTCAGTCGTGCGCGCATTGGCAGCGGCAATGGCATCCTCGCCGGAGACGCCAGCGTCCGTGCGAACGGGCAGCTGGAAGCGACCCTCGACGCCCTGGCCGGCAGTGGCGGTGTGGCCGCCGGCGCCGGCGCCGCCACCC